>CAZCGB010000333.1:0-4129 GCA_964498045.1 uncultured Isosphaeraceae bacterium | reverse complement strand
GCCTCATCAAGCCGCACCCACGCATCGCGACGGTCATCGTTGGAAAGTGCTGACGGTCCGGCGAACAACAGCCACTCCGCGATGCGCAATCGCTGCTCGGCCTGGCGGTTCGCCTTCTTCACGAACGCCTGCGATGTGAACGTGCCGCGATGCAGCTCCAGGTACATCTCGCCGTCCCACGTCGGCGGGCGGCGATCGCTGGCGCGAAGCGCGTCGCAGGCCGAAGTCCACGAAGCGTGCAGGTCGTCGATGAAGCGGCTGGTCGAACCCAGCTCCGTGCGCGGCAGCCCTTCGCAGTTGTTCGAGTGAATTGCGTTCTGAATCTGCCAGTCGGTCGGCCCGCCGCCGCCATCGCCGAAACCGAACGGCTGAAGCCAGAGATTTGTCAGACCCTGATCCTTTCGCGCGCAGTTGGATTCACCGCGCCGGAGTTCCAGCGGCGTGTTGCTGGCGTTGTAGTCGTGGCCGGGCGTGAAGTGCGCGAGCACCTCGCTGCCGTCGAGCCCGCGCCAGTGAAAGGTCATGAAGGGGAACTCGTTGCGCTCGTTCCACGACATCTTGTTGGTGATGAAGATGTCGATGCCTGCGAGTTTCATGATCTGCGGCAGCGTCGCGGGAAATCCGAACGTGTCAGGCAAATACAGCAATCGCTGGCGCGGCGCATCGCCGAACTTGTCTCGCCAATAGCCGACACCATGCAGAATCTGGCGGATGAACGATTCGCCCGACGGGCACGAGCAATCGGGCTCGATCCACATCGCGCCCAGCGGCTCCCAGCGCTGTTCGCTCACGCGCCGCTTGATCTCGTTGAACAGCGTCGGCGCATCCTTCTCGACCCAGGCGTATTGCTGCGCCTGGCTGCAGAGGAAGTTGAACGCGGGGAACTGATCCATCAGGCGCAGCACGTTGCTCCACGAGCGCACGCATTTGCGACGGGTCTCGCGGATGGGCCAGAGCCAGGCAGTGTCGATGTGCGCGTGACCGACGGCGACGCAGCGCGTGGCGGACGGCGCGGCTCCGCGCGTGAGCGCAGCCTCGATGACGCCTGTAGCGCGCGCCGCGCCGGAAGCGACGTCACGATCATCGATCGACTGATGCGCCCGCGTCAGCGCTTCACACAGTTCATGGGCGCGAAGCGCGTCCACCGCCTGGTTCTTCGCGAGTTCAGCCAGAAGGAGTCGCGCAAATTCGAACGCGCGATGCAGCCGCCAGACCCGCGGATCGAACACCGCGAGTTCGCACCGATCGAGGCGGCCGGGCGTGGGCGAATCCCAGCGTTCGCGGTCGGCGGCGGGGTCCCACCAGAACGTTGAAGTGCCGAACGGATGATTGCACGCCGCTTCGATGTGCAGGTCGATCGATCGCCGGGCGCGCAGGGATTCATCAAGCATGAACGCGTCGCGGTTACGATCGAATCCCTGCCGCGGCGCGCCGTCGATCCACAGCGTCGCCTCCGTACTGCTGGAGAATCGCAGCGCCAGCGGTTCTCTTCTGAGTGCGTCGGGAATCTCGCCTCGAACGCGGAACCAGCACGTGGACCATGCGGGGCCCCAGTGCCAACCTGTTCGGACTGGGTGAAAGCCGGCGGCCACGGCCTGTGCATGCGGCACGGCATGGGGGAACTGGACCGCCTCGATCGCCAAGGGAAACGCGTCGCGCCAGATCGCCGGCTGGATCACATCGAGTGCGAACTTCGAGAATCGTCGGCCGGCGTATTCCAGTGGTGTTTCCATCATCGCCGAGTCTACGGCAACCAACGGAAGTCTGATAACGCGACATGTCGCTGGATTTTCCTTGACGCATCCAAGGATTGGAAGAACACTCGATCAGCAGGTCGTGGAGGTCGGTATGCGCCGCTGTTGCAGGAAAAAGATGTTGGCGGCCGTGGCGGGTGGCTGCGCGATCACTCTGCCCGCAATGGCCGGCCCCGGTGTTGCGCCCGTGAACGATGCGTGCGCCAATGCGATCAACGTCAACGCCGGAGCAATCGCGTACAACACCTCGCAAGCGACGACTGACGGTCCTGACATTCCCGCCGCATGTGATGAAGGTTTCGGCACCGCGTTCGTCAAGGACATCTGGTACCGCTTCACCCCTGCAGGCACGGGCACGCTGACGGTGTCCACATGCGCAGGAGCGAACTACGACACGCGCCTGGCGGCGTACACGGGCGAGTGCGGCAAGCTGACTCTTGTCGCCTGCAACGACGATTCGCCTGTCTGCACGGGCGATCGATCGTTCATGCAGGTGCCGGTCAACGCGAACCAGGCCGTACTGATACGCGTGGGCGGATTCGATTCGGGTGGGACTGGCGTTCTGACACTGACGTCCGACATTCCGCCGGCGAACGACGATTGCGCGAGCGCGCTGGAGATCGGCTCCGGCGCGCATGCCGTCACCACCATCAATGCGACGACCGACGGTCCGCCCCTGCCCCCGACATGCAATCAGGGAACGGGCCTGAACTTCGTGAACGACGTCTGGTTCACACATACGCCCCAATGCACCGGCACACTGACCGTTTCAACGTGCAACGGCGCGAACTTCGACACGCGTCTCGCCGCGTACTCCGGCGCATGCGGCTCGCTGTCCCTGCTGGCCTGTAACGATGACGCGCCGGGCTGCCTCGCCAACACCTCTTCGATGGATGTGCCGGTGGTGTGCGGCGAGCCCGTGCTGCTGCGCGTCGGCGCCTTCAATGGCAGCGGCAACATGCTGCTGACGCTCTCGTGCGCGGGCAAGCCCTGCCCGAAACCGTGCCCCGCGGACATTAATCACAGTGGCGCGGTGGATGTCGCCGATCTGCTGGCGGTCATCACGACCTGGGGAGTGTGTCCGACTCCGCCTGATCCATGCCCGACGGATATCGCGCCCCTTGGCTCGCCGCCCGGGGATGGAGTTGTGAATGTCGCCGACCTGCTGATGGTGATCACATCATGGGGAGCGTGTCCCTGATGCATTGGCGCGTCAAACGCTGACCGCGTCGCAAGTGGGGAGCGGTTCAAAGGCCGCGGTAAAATGACGCAGGGCCTTGGGTTGCCTGGTGATGCGCAATCCGCGCATGTGCGGCGCCTGGGCCGAGACCTCGATGACCACTTCTGCGACGTAATCAATGTGCGACTGGGTATAGGTGCGCCTCGGGATCGCCAGCCGCACAAGCTCGGCCTTGGCGTGCTCGCCGAGCATCACCGAGCCGATTTCACACGCGCGAACGCCGCCGTGCTCGTACAACGCGCATGCGACAGCCTGGCCCGGGAATTCGCTTCGCGGGATGTGCGGGCACATCGCCGCGGCATCGATGTACACAGCGTGCCCGCCCACGGGCTGCACGATCGGAACGCCTGCAGCGATCAGTTTCTCTCCCAGGTACTCCGTCGAACGAATGCGATACTGCAGGTAATGCTCGTCCAGCACCTCGGCGAAGCCGACGGCCATCGCCTCAAGATCGCGCCCCGCCAGCCCGCCATAGGTGACGAAGCCTTCGGTCAGGATCAGCAGGCTTGAAGCCCTCTCGAAAAGATCATTGTCGCGCAGCAGCAGCACGCCGCCGATGTTCACCAGTCCGTCCTTCTTGGCGCTGATGGTGGCGCCATCGCACAGGTCGAACATGTCGCGCACGATGTCGCGCACTGGACGGTCCTGCTGCCCGGGCTCGCGCCGCTTGATGAACCACGCGTTCTCGGCGAAGCGCGCCGCGTCGAGAAAAAGCGGCTGACCGAATCGATCGCACAGCGCACGCGTCTTCCGGATGTTTCCCAGCGACACCGGCTGCCCGCCGTTGCTGTTGCAGGTGACCGTGAGCATCACCGCACGGACGTCTTCGCCACGCTCGCACAGGAGCCGCTCCAACGCGGCAAGGTCAATGTCGCCCTTGAACGGCGCACGATGGGCCGGCTGCTGGCTTTCCACGGGAAGCAGATCGACGGCCTGGGCGCCGCTGTGTTCCACGTTGGCGCGCGTAGTATCGAAGTGGGCGTTGTTGACGATGATCTTGCCGCGCCCTTCCGGCGTCGGGCCGAGAAGCGCTTCGAAGAGGATTCGTTCGCTGGCTCGTCCCTGGTGGGTGGGCAGCACGTTGTCGAAGCCGGTCACGCGGTGCACGCAGCGCAGAAAGCGGTAGAAACTTGAG
>CAZCGB010000332.1:0-4131 GCA_964498045.1 uncultured Isosphaeraceae bacterium | reverse complement strand
CCTTCGGTGACGCGGAAGACGCCGCCGTTCTTGCCGACGTCCTCGCCAAGGATGAGGACGCGCGGGTCGGCTTCCATCTCCTGGATGAGGGCGAGGTTGATGGCTTGGACGAGAGTGAGGTTGGCCATGGCAACGAGAGGTCAGAGATCAGAGGACAGAGGTCAGCCGACTACGCAGTTGTGAATTCAGCTCACGCAGACCCTTGCGATTGCCTCATTGAGCATTTCAGCGACTTCGTCAACTGGCTGATTCACTTCAAAACTGAACCGAGGCAAATTCGACGCTACGTCGATGCAGCCGAACACCAACATTGTCCGCATCACACCATCCAGACCCTTCGATGGCGAGAGCCAGCTGACGTGTGTCGGGTTGATCCAGATGTCCTGTCCATTTGATTGCGTGATCTTGATAAGCATTCGTGATCTCCATTCGATCGGTGTCTTTTACGCCTCGATGCCCTGATGACTCGATGCCTCGATGCGCGCACCGTCAAGTTGCGACGGATCCTGCCCCAGTGAGTGCGTCTGCATCGTGTCTCGCTGCATCTTCAAATGTTCAGGCAGTTGGGCGTACATCGAGTTGAAGAAGTCGCCGGCATGGGGAGCCGCGATGTGCTCGGCCCGCTCGACGACCGCGGAAATCTCGGCCTTGGCGCGCTCCTGAATCGCCGCTTCCTTCTTGTCGTCCCAGAGTTTCTTCTTGCGGAGGTAGTTGCCGAGTCGCGCCAGCGGATCGCGGTTCTTCCAGCCGGCGAGTTCCTTCTCATCGCGGTAGCGTCGGGCGTCGTCAGCGGTTGTGTGATCGCCCAGCCGATAGGTCAGCGCCTCGATAAACGTCGGTCGCTTGTCTTCGCGGGCGCGCTTGATGGCGTCGCGCATGACCTTCACCACCGCGAAGATGTCGTTGCCATCGCACTGCACGCAGTCCATGCCGTAGGCCAGGCCGCGCTGCGCGATCGTCGGGGCCGAGCACTGGATCTTCGTCGGCACCGAGATCGCCCAGCCGTTGTTCTGGCAGAAGAAGATGACGGGGATGTCGAGGTTCGCGGCGAAGTTGGCGGCTTCGTGGAAGTCGCCTTCGGATGTCGCGCCATCGCCGAAGAACGTGCAGGCGATGGAGTCCTTCTTCTGATACTTCGCCGCCCAGGCTAGGCCGGTGGCGTGCAGCATCTGCGTGCCGATGGGAATGGCGAGCGGCGTGACGTGCAGGCCTTCGGGAATCTGGTTGCCGCGCTCATCGCCCATCCAGTGCAGCAGGACGTATTCCATGGGCAGGCCGCGCCAGAACAGGCCGGCGTTCTCGCGATAGCACGTCACCAGCCAGTCGTCCTTGCGCAGCGCATAGGCCGCGCCGAGGCTGGTCGCCTCCTGGCCCATGTTCTGCGGATACGTACCCATGCGGCCGGAGCGCTGCAACTTGAACGCGACTTCGTCGAGATGCCGGCAGATGGCCATGTGCTCGTAGAGGCGCACGGCGTCGTCGTCGGGGATGAGCCCTTTGCCGAGCTTGGCGTCGAACTCGCCGCGCTCATCGAGGATGCTCACGTGCTCGATTTCGGTCTTGAAAGCGGTCTTGATGGGCATGGCGGATCAGGCGGAAAATGCGAAGGAAACACCGGGAAACGATGCGAGGCACCGCATTGTAGCAGGCGAGAGATTCTCCCCCAGCCGCGGGTGAAAACCCGCGGACGCGCCCGCTCAGTGAAACCTTCAGACCTCACAGTCCCACGTCTCCGCGGGTTTCCACCCGCGGATGGGAACGACATTCATGCGTGGACCGCTTGCCGCCCGGTCTTGTTCTTCGATCCTTCAGCGATGCGCTTCTCCGCGACCGCGACAGCCGCCTCATACGCCGAGCGCGCGTTCGCCGTGGCCTTGAGCACTTCCAGCGACGTCTGCTCGATATTGGCGATGAGTTCCTTCAACTTGCGGTCGTCGTAGCCCAGATAAAGCCCGGCGAGCTGAATCACGCCGCCGGCGTTGGCGACGAAGTCGGGAACGTAGGAAATGCCCAGGCTCTTGAGGATCACGGCATCCTCATCCGGATCGTCCAGCACATTGTTGGCGCCGGGGACGACCATCTTGGTGTTCAACTGATTGGCGAGCTGGCCGTCGATCACGCCGCCCAGCGCACAGGGCGAGAGGATGTCGCACTTGGCTGTGAGAATTTCCGTCGGGGCGACTTCGGTCGCGCCGTAGTCCTTCACGCAGCGAGCGACGTTGTCGGCGTTGATGTCTGCGACGACGCACTTCGCGCCTTGGCCGCTCACGATGCGCGCGATGTTCGTGCCCACGTTGCCCACGCCCTGGATGGCAATCGTCAATCCTTTGAAATCAACCTTCCGGCCGTTGTGCGCGAGAGCCGCCTTCATCGCGTTGACGACGCCTTGCGCGGTGTAGGGCGATGGATCGCCGCCCACCGAGACCTTTTCGCCGCCCATGACGTGCTTGGTCTCCAGCGCCATCCAATCGACGAATTGCGTGTTGACGCCGACGTCTTCGGCGGCGATGTACACGCCGCTGAACGTGTCGACGAAGCGGCCCATGGCGCGGGCCTCAGCCTCGGTGGCCTTGACGCCGGGCTTGGGCATCATGATCACGCTCTTGCCGCCGCCCATCGGCAGCCCGGCCGCGGCGCATTTGTAGGTCATGCCCTGGCTGAGGCGCAGCACGTCGTAGATGGCGTCGTCTTCGGTTTCATAGTACCAGCGGCGTGTGCCGCCCAGCGCGTTGCCGAGTTTGGTCGAGTGCAGCGCGATCATGGCCCGCAGGCCGGTGACGGGATCGTGGTGGAAAGCGATGCGCTCGTGGCCGCGCGAGATGATGTTGTTGAAGACGTTCATGGGAGTAGGAGCGTCAGGTGGCGAATGACCAAAGGGCGTTGATCGATTGGCGGGCAGTTTACCTTGCGGCGACCTCGCCGCCCTTGCTCGGGGCCGCGGCCCCGGGAATCTGGTCTGCCCGCACGGTCGAACCGGATCCGAACTGCGGAATATGCGTCTGATCGGGCTTGCGGCCGGTGCCGCGCGCCTTCATGTCGGGCGTCTTTTCCGCCAGGACATAGTCGGCGTTGGGCAAGGTGTCGGCCCGTTTGAATGCCGCGGCGGCGGCCTTGACCATGGTGTCGTCGATGTTCTTCCACAAACCGCGCAAGGCGTTGTCGATCTCCTCGCCTCCCAGGGCGAAGACGTGATTCACCACAGCCATGTCGTGCTCGAGCGCGACGCCATCCAGGCCCTTGCGCATGCTCGAATCGAGCTTCGACAGGGCGCACGTCATGGCGTGAATCCACACCACGGCCATGCTCAATCGGGCCTGAACCATCTGGGCGGTGATGAGTTTCTCCTCATGCTTCTTGAACATGAGCTTCAACTGGTGGCTGAACACCTGAATGCGCTGTTCAAGGTCCGCCGCAAGATTCCGAAGGCGGCCGTTGACGCGTGTGATGCTCGGCGCCGCGCGCTTGATTCCGAGATACAGCTCGCTGCCGATCTTCAGCGCCGCGGCGATGTTGGCGAAGGGCGCATTCTTCACGCCGAGCATATATTCGCCGAGCTGCTTGGAGCCGTACGCGAAGACGAACGAATGCATCACTTCGTTGGCGCCTTCGACGATGACGTTGATGCGGCTGTCGCGCCAGAGGCGTTCCACCACGTTCTCGGTCATGTAGCCTTCGCCGCCCATCACCTGCAAAGCGTTGTCGACTGTGCGGAAGCCGTATTCGCTGCAGAAGATCTTGCAGATGGCGGTCTCGAGCATGATGTCGGTGTCTTTGCGGTCCACGATGCCGCAGGTCATGTACAGCATCGCGTCCATCGCGTAGCAGTACGCCGCCATGGTGGCGATCATGTGCTGCACCTGCTCGAACTCAGCCAGCGGGCGCTCGAACTGGTAGCGGTACTGGGCCCACTTGGTGGCTTGATCGAACGCCGCCCGGCCTGCGCCGACCATGCCCGCCGAAAGCGTGCAGCGGCCGTAGTTCAGGCAAGTGAGCGCGACATTGAGGCCCTTGCCTTCCTTGTGCAGCAGGTTTTCGCGGGGAACCTTGACGTTGGTGAAGCGGATGCGGGCCTGCCATGTGCCGCGGATGCCGCACTTGCTGCGGTTGCGGCTGAAAATGTCGATGCCGGGC
>CAZCGB010000331.1:0-4137 GCA_964498045.1 uncultured Isosphaeraceae bacterium | reverse complement strand
CTTCCCAAGTCGATGGTCACTGACGCCAAGCGTTTGCAGCAGGTGCTGAAGAACCTGCTCTCCAACGCGTTCAAGTTCACGCATCATGGCCAAGTCACGCTCACCGTCGAACCGGTCGAGTCCGGATGGAGCGTTGAGAACGAAGACCTCAACCGCGCGACGGAAGTGATCGCCTTCGCAGTGTCCGATACGGGCATCGGCATCCCGCAGGACAAACAGCAGATCATCTTCGAGGCCTTTCAACAGGCCGACGGTTCAACCAGCCGCAAGTACGGCGGCACGGGCCTTGGCCTGGCGATCAGCCGTGAACTCTCGCGTTTGCTCGGGGGCGAGATCCGACTCACCAGCACGCCCAATCGCGGCAGCACATTCACGTTGTACCTGCCGCGCGCCTACGCCCCGACAAGGAGCGTGCGAAGAACAAGCGGCACGGCGAACGAGCCGGCAAGCGTCGCGAGCGCTTCGGCCGTCGCCGCAGTGAGGCCGCTGTTGCAGCCAGGCGTCCACGGCCAGTCCATTATCGACGATCGCGGCTACGCCGAATTGCCGGCGGCGATGATCAACGAAGCTGGCGACGATCGCGAGAACCTCTTGCAGGGCGACCGCCTCGTGCTCATCGTCGAGAACGACATGAGCTTTGCGCGGTTCCTGCTCGACGCAGCGCGCGACCTCGGATTCAAGGGGCTGGTGACCTCGCTGGGGACAGCGGCGCTGGCCTTGGTACGCGATCACAAGCCCGATCTCATCACGCTCGACATCTACCTGCCCGACATCACAGGCTGGCGCGTGCTGGAGAGGTTGAAGAATGATCTGTCCACGCGGCACGTGCCGGTGTGCGTGATCTCAACTGACGAGGCCCGCACGCAGGCTCTTGACGCCGGCGCGGCGGCGTTCGTGGCCAAGCCCGTGCAAAGCCGCGATGTGCTCGATGCCATGCTCAACCAGATGCGCGAGTTCGCCCAGCGCCGCGAGCGGCGCGTGCTGCTGGTCGAATCCGACGAGAGTCGGCGCAACGACATCGTCAACGCGCTGGCCAGCGACGACGTCACCATCACCATCGCTGATGATGGCGATGCGGCAGAGCAGTGCCTGCTCGATCGGGCGTTTGACTGCGTGATCCTCGACCCCGCAAGCGCCGAACTTGAGCCGGCCACCCTGCACGCCGCCATTGAGTCCTGGGATTCGACCCGGCCGATGCCGGTCATCGCCTATGGCGAGAGCGCGCCGGGACCAGAGTGGCATGAACTCGCGCAAGTCACGTCGGTTCGCGCAGTGCAGTCGCCCGAGCGGCTGCTTGACCAGGCGACGCTTCTGCTGCATCGCGACGTCGAATCCCTTGACAGGCCGCATCGCGAGATTGTGCGCAGCCTTCATGAAAGCAACCGCGTGCTGGCTGGTCGGCGCGTGCTCATCGTCGATGATGACATGCGCAACATCTTTGCCCTAGCGACTGTGCTGGAAGAGCACGAAATGATCATCTCGTCGGCCGACAACGGCCGCGACGCCATTCGCATGCTCAGCGAGCGGTCCGACGTCGACATTGTGCTGATGGACATCATGATGCCGGATTTGGACGGCATCGACACGATGCGCGAGCTGCGGACCTTGCCGCACCTGCAGAGCCTGCCGATCATCGCTGTGACGGCCAAGGCGATGAAGGGCGATCGCGAGAAGTGCATTGAAGCAGGCGCCTGGGATTACCTCGCAAAGCCCGTGGACACCGAGGAACTGCTCGCGGTTCTTCGAGCATGGTTGCATCGTTGATGCCAAGCGTCGATCATTCATCATCTGCACCACGACCAGAAACTCAGGAGCACGCGATGTCCGCGAGTGATCGCATCAGGATCCTGGTCGTCGATGACCTGCAGGAAAAGCTGTTGGTCTATCAAACCATCCTCGATTCGACCTCGCTGGAAATCGTCACGGCGACCTCTGGGCCCGAGGCGCTGCGACAAGTCCTGCAGAATGACTTCGCCGTGATCCTTCTTGATGTGAACATGCCCGGCATGGACGGCTACGACACTGCGGCGATGATCCGAAAACGCAAGCGTTCGGCCCATACGCCGATCATCTTCATCACCGCCTATGCTGACGAACTTCACGCTCTCAAAGGCTACGCCTACGGGGCCGTGGATTATGTGCTCTCGCCGGTCGCGCCTGACGTGCTCCGGACCAAGGTGCGCGTGTTCACCGACCTGTATCGGCTAAATCAACAGGTGCGCGAACAGGCGGCTCAGCAGGTCGCGCAATCGGAGAAGGAACGAGCGCGCCTGGCGGCGGTGCTCAACCGAACCAGCGACGCCTTCATCCATGCCGATGCCTCAGGCGCGATCCTTCACATCAACCCGGCAGGCGTCAATCTGCTGGGATACGACGTTTGCAATGCGCCTCCGGCATCGTTGGAGGTCATCGGGGTCAAATCCGAGCAGCTCAACGCTGCGATGCGCGAGGGCATCTGGTTCGGAGACTCGGCGCTGGCCACGTTTAGCGGCGAGGGCGTCGCCGTCTCGCAGTTGTTGCTCGCGCACTTCGACCAGGTGCGAAACGTCGAGTCATTCTCTCTGATCGCCCGCGACATCCGCGAGCGTCAACGAGCCGAGCAGGCTCGCGGCCATCTCGCCGCCATCGTCGAATCATCCGACGACGCCATCATCAGCATGACGCTCGAGGGCCGAATCACCACATGGAACGCCGGGGCCCAGCGACTGTTCGGACACACGGCCGAACAGGCCATCGGCGAGCACGTGACGATGCTCATTCCGAAGGAGCGCGTGTGCGAGGAGGAGGTGATTCTCGAGAGGATCCGCTCGGGCCAGCGCGTGCTGCCGTTCGAGACGGTTCGCGTGGCGCGCGACGGCCGACCCATCGATGTGTCTCTGACTGTTTCGCCGCTGCGCGACACCGATGGCGGGGTGATCGGCGCGTCGAAGGTGGCCCGCGACATCACTGCGCGCAAACAAAATGAGGCGGAGCTGGTCAGGCACCGTTCGCACCTTGAGGATCTTGTGCGCGAGCGCACGAATGAACTGCAGGAATCGCACGAGCGACTGCGCTTGGCAGACCGACTGGCGTCAATCGGCACGCTGGCGGCCGGGCTCGGACACGACATGGGCAACCTGCTGCTGCCCATCCGGGCACGCATCGCATCGCTGGAGGTATTGGACCTGCCCGCGGCGGCGCGCGACCATATCCAGGCGATCAAGACCGCCGGTGAGTATCTCAGGCGCCTCAGCCAGGGGCTTCGGCTGTTCGCGCTCGATCCAACGGAAGCGGCGACTGGTGCGGCGACCAATCTCAGCGCGTGGTGGCAGGACGTCGAGCCCTTCCTGCGAAACGCGCTGCCGAAATCGACCGTGGTCGAAGCGGTGATTCCCGACGGCGTGCCCGCGATCGGCATGCCGCCGCATACGTTCACACAGGTCATCTACAACCTCGTGCAGAACGCTGGCCAGTGCATGCAGGACCAGCCGCATGGCGTGGTGCGAATCTCCGCTCGGACCGGCGGCTCAAACGGCCAGGTGATCATTACCGTCGCCGACAACGGCCCAGGCATGATCGAAGATGTGCGTCAGCGCTGCATGGAGCCGTTCTTCACCACGCGCAAACGCGGCATCTCCACTGGGCTTGGCCTGGCGCTGGTGCGGGGCGCTGTGTGCAACGTCAGCGGCTCGGTCGAAATCGAATCCACACCAGGCGAAGGTACGACGTTCCGGCTCACTCTGCCATGCGCCGTGTTGGGGGGACATTCTCCAGCGAGTGCGAGCGCGACCGGCGAGGCCTGGGTGGATGTCGCCGATGTCCGAGTAGCTGCGTACGTCACGTCGCTTCTGCGCGGCATGGGCATGCAAGTGCACTCGGGACTGGGCGAACCCTCGCGATTGACCCGACTGATCGTGCTGAATGTCGAGAGTGAGATGATGGAAGCGCTGCCGGCGATCCTCGACCAGCACCCACGTTGCCGAGTTGTGATCTTCGGCGAGCGCCCCGCCACACAGTCGGACAATCCACAAACGCTGTGGCTGGAGGAGCGATCGACACCTTCGCAGATGCGGGCCGCTCTGTACACGGCGCTGCGCCCCGCGACAACGCCGTTGCCGGAGGTGGCCCAGCCATGACCAGCCGGGTGAAGGCCATTCG
>CAZCGB010000330.1:0-4145 GCA_964498045.1 uncultured Isosphaeraceae bacterium | reverse complement strand
ATGACACGAGTTGGCATTCGAGGATGCACGCACACCCAATCGTCAATCGGCGCACGCGAAACGTCAATTCCCGCACCTGCGCGGCCTACACTTGGCCTATGCCATCGCCACGCCACCTCATTGCCTTAAACGTCGGCAACACGCGCACGCACATTGGGTCGTTTGTCGATGGTGCGCTTCAGCAGTCGCAGCGATTCAACAACGATGATCTGGCTCTAATCATCGAGCTCCTGGCGATGCTCTGGCAGCGGGCGGGCGGGCAGCCGGAGGGCTCCGACGTGGCCGCTGTGATGGCTTCGGTGAACGATCCCGTGGCCATGAAGATCGCCTCGGCGGTGAAGGATCAACTTCAAGCCGAGGTGTATCGCATCGGCGAAGACGTGCCCGTCCCCATCGGTCAGCAGCTCGATCCGGAGACCATGACAGGAGTTGATCGCCTGCTCAATGCAGCGGCGGCGTATGACATTCTTAAGCAGGCGTGCGTGGTGATTGACGCGGGTACGGCCGTCACAGTCGATTTCGTCGATGGCAAGGGCACTTTTCATGGCGGAGCGATCGCTCCGGGGGCCTCCATGCAATTGAAGTCGCTGCATCAGTACACCGCGGCATTGCCAGATTTGGCGTTTCACGCTCCCGATGCCGAGGCTTTCGGCCGCAACACCGCCCAAGCGATGTACCACGGCGTGTTCCACGGCATTCGCGGGATGGTGCAACGCCTGACCGAGCAGTATGCAGAGGCGTACGGAGCGTATCCGCTGGTTGTGGCGACGGGCGGCGACGCCCAGACGCTGTTTGAGGGAGAACCACTTGTGGATCGCATTGTGCCCGATTTGACGCTCCTAGGCATCGAGGTCGCCGCCAAGTATGCCTTGGCGGAGGGCTCGGATGAGCTTTCGGCGGCGGACTCCGAAAGTGAATCACTGTGATTTGCTGGAAGTGCTTGCAGGACAATGAATTGCTGTGATTCATGATGCTGGCCTGATATACTTTCGTGGAATCTGAGCTGGTCTATGGAAGGGTCGCTGGCTCAGGTGGGTCTGTATGAGCAAGGCAGGTTCGGTCGTGGAGACGACCGCTTGGCCTTGCACACCCGCGGAGCTATGTGCCATGTGGCGCATCATCAAGAACAGCACACGACATTGGAAGGTCTGCACGCTTGCTTTGTGCGGCATGCTGATCGTTGGCGTTGATTCATTTGCAGTCGCTGATCGAGGCGGATTCGGCGGCGGGGGCGGTCGAGGGGGTCAGCCCGCGCAACCAGCACGAGGTGGCGGGGGCGGCGGTGGTGGAGGTCAGCGGCCGCAGTCGGCTCCACGCCAATCCGCACCGCGGCAGGCTCCAAGGCAAGCCGCGCCGCGGCAGTCGCCGCAACGTCCCGCTGCACAGGCGCCGAGCGCGCCTCGTCCGCAGCAGAACATCCGACCCTCGCCGCAGAAGGCTCCTTCAGCAACCCCATCGCGCAATCAGCAGCCGCCACGCAGCCGCGACGTGATCGCACCGAACAAGGGCGCCTCGAACGTTCCAACGCCGCGCGGCAATGATCGACCTTCTCAGGGAACCACGCCGCGGCCCAAGAGCCCGACAGTCGTGCGTCCGGGCAATCAGACTCCCTCGAAAGATGTGAAGAATCCGACATCACGCGATGTCAAAGCGGCCAGCGCTGTCAGGCCGCCGAGCAAAGGTTTAAACAACGCGGGCGGACAGAACGTCATTCCGCCGATCAAGAGCAACGGCAACGGCAGCGGCAAGGGTGGAAGCAAGCCCGATCGTCCAACGTTGGTTAAGCCGACGCGCGACGCGATCGGCAAGGGCCAGTCGCAAGCTGACGTTCGCGCGAATCCCACGGTCAAAAGCGCCACGAAGAACCCTGACATCATCAAGCCTGTGCGAAGCAAGGACGACCGAACGCTTGGCGGCGCACGTCCCGGCGAAGCGTTGATCAAGCCGGCCAACGGCGGCGATCCGCATACGCTGCAGGGTTTCCAGCCGGGCAAACTGCAGCCGAAGAATCAGCAAGGCGGCAAGGGCGGCAACGCCCAACAGTCAAAGAATCCCAATAATCGCGGCGATCCCCAGACTGTGGTCGGCCTGCAGAACCGCGATGTTCGCGGCGGCAACGCGCCGCCACGCCAGCGCGTGGTGAACAACCAGCAGGGGGTGTACAACAATAAGAACATCATTCAGCCGGTGAATTGTGGTCACTCGTTCTGTGGCGGTCGCAGCAACTGCGCGTACGCCTACGACTACTGCTCGCCGGGGAACTACGGGTGGAGCAACTGCGGCTACGGGTACAACAACGATTGCAATGACAACTGGGGATTCTCCTTCTCCGTCGGATACTCCGGCGGCGGCTGGGGCTTCGGCCTGGGGTACAGCAACTACGGCTACGGCAACTCCTGGAACGTCGGCGTCGGTTACTCCAACTGGTACAGCGACTGCAATTACTACCGACCGGTGTACTCAGCGTGCGGGCCGGCGTATCCGTACTACGGCTACAGCAACTGGTGCGCGCCGGTGTACTACGCGCAGCCGTACTACTGCCGCCCGTACTACTCGCTTCGCTACGCCTATGGCTGCTACGCCCCGCGCTACGCCTGCTACAGCGCGTACACCTATCCGGCGTATTCGTCGTATTGGTGGCTGTATGACACCAGCGACAACAACTACGCGTACTCAAGCTCGTATTCGTATTCAGATGGATACGGCGACGGCTTCAGCCAGGGATATGAAACCGCCAGCGAGCAGTCCGATTCCGGACCGGGGACTTACGAACCCACATGGCTGGCCGGCGGGAATTCAGCGGCTGCGACGAATTCGGATGTGGCGACCACTCCATCAAATGGCGGGACCGCTCCATCCAATCGCGAGCCGCAGGCTGCGTTGCCCAACGACGGTTGGGATCTGCTCATGACTGGCGACGCCCGCGAGGCTCGTCGCGCGTTCGATCGCGAATGCCAGAACAATCCCGGTGACGGTCTGCCGCAGATCGGCTACGCCATCACGGCCGGGCTGATGGAGCGCTACGACGAAGCGATGATCGCGATGCACAGGGTGCTGGATGAGGATCCGGATGCGTTCAGCGAAGTGCCGCGCAATGACAAGATCGCGGAACAGATCCGCATCGTGCTCGCGCATTACCGCAATGTCACGCGCGAGAACCCGAAGGAATCCAACGCGCTGTTCATGACGGCTGCGCTGCGGCACCTTCTTGGAGAAGACGCGCTCGCGTACTTTGCGATCGACAAGGCGATTGAAGCCGGCGACGCCGAAAAGAGTTCAAGCGTGCTGAAAGGCCTCATTCAGCGATCGCTCGATGCGCAGCCGGCAGCGGAGACGCCCGCAAGCGCTCCATCAGCAATCGGCCCAGTGCCGGCTGAACCGGTCCCAGCTCCATCCGCGACCGCGCCGCGCACCGAGCAACAGTTCTGAACGCTTGACCTCCATGTTGAAGCATTTCCACAAGGTCCCGAAAGTCGGGGCCTTGTTCATTGCCGGAAGCCGCAAAAAAAGCGGTGATCGCTACACTCACCGGCGTTGACTCAGCCATCGATCAGCCCCGGGCTCGACTCGCCGACACCGCCGCGGCCGCAGTATGCGCCAAGACCTGCGAAGCCGCGATATTCGATGCTGGCGTTCGCTGCGCTGGCTGTTTCGGTGCTGGGATGCTGTCCGCTGCTCAGCGCCATCGGCAGCACGATGGGGCTTCTCGCAGTGCGGCGCATCACGCACGCGAATGGCGCGCTGCGCGGCCGTCGCATTGCACATGCCGCAGTCCTCGTCGGCGTATGTGCGACCATTGCAGGCGCAATCACCTGGTCACGTGTCCTGACAGGAATCCGCACGTGGACCGATGATGCGGCTGTCGCGGCGGTCGAGAAGTTCGTCCGGGCAGCCGAGGCGGCTGATGCGATGGGCGCGCGGGAAGCATGGGCGGCCGGGTCGGTCAACCACCTCGACGATGCATTGATCATCGGGTTCGGCGATCAGGCGGTTCGCCGCTACGGCGCGTTTCGCAGCTTCCGCGTGACTTCCGCAGTGCCTGGACAGACCACCATCCCGGCCACATTGGAGTATGCGGGCACGTTCGCGTTCGACCGCGCCGAGTTGACTGGAGCAGCCGGGTTTGTGCTCGAGCCGACGTCAAC
>CAZCGB010000329.1:0-4153 GCA_964498045.1 uncultured Isosphaeraceae bacterium | reverse complement strand
CCACTACCGGCAGTTGATCAGCCAGTGGACGCCCATTTCGGTCGGATGATTTCTCACCGTATCATTCGCCAATCATGGCGAAGAACGCGGTTGGCAACATTCTGAAATCGCTCGCTACGGCGTTGAACGCGATGCCCGATGTGTTCTCGACGCCGCAATGGGGCGGCCGCGCGTACAAGCTGCCCGGCCCCGGATCGCGCGGCAAGAAGAAACCCGTGCTGCTCACGCACGTGTGCATCAACAAGGCCGGCGATGCGGTGTGTCTGGGCTTTCGCCTGGAGAAGCCTCGCGCCAAGGCTGTCATCCGTCAGCACGATTGGATCAAGGTGAACTCATTCGGCTCGCTTGGCAAGAGCGGCTGGGTGGAGATGGCGATCACGACACAAGCGCAGTGCAAGGTGACGATCGCACTGCTGCGCGAGAGCCGTCAATTACATCCGATGCCTGAAGTCGCTCCGAAGAAAGCAACGAAAGCGCGAAGAGGCGAGCGTGCCTCAAACGTGGAAGACAGCGCGGAAGCCAGGCGCATGGACGCCGTCCTACGTCGCAAGCGTGATGAAGGCTGGCGGCCGGATCGCGATGCGACCTGAGTCGTCGCGTCGTCAGCGCAGTTTCAGCGACACGAGCGCGACCATCGCCAGCACCACGCCCAGAATCCAGAAGCGCGTCACGACTTGCTGCTCGCTCCAGCCGCCCAGATGAAAGTGATGATGCACAGGCGCGCATCGGAAGATGCGCTTGCCCTTGCTCCATTTGAAATAGCCCACTTGCAGCATCACGCTCATCATCTCGTAGTAGAACACGCCGCCGATCACCAATAGCAGCACCTCCTGGCGGATCGCAACGGCCATATACGCCAGCAGGCCGCCGAGCGCGAGTGATCCCGTGTCGCCCATAAACACCTTCGCGGGCGCGCAGTTGAACCACAAAAAGCCCAGGCACGCGCCGGCCATCGCGCCGCCCACAACCATCATCTCGCCCGTGCCGGGCACGAACGGGAAGTTGAGGAACTTCGCGATCTCGTAACGTCCGCTGATGAACGCCAAGGCCATCATCGTGAACGACGCGGTGATGAGGCAGCCCGATGCCAGGCCGTCCATGCCATCGGTGAGGTTCACCGCATTGGATGTGCCCGCGATGATCACCGTCGCGATGAGGATGAACGGAATCATGCCGAGCACGATCACGCCGCGCTCGAGTTGCAGCGGCTCGACGCCCGGCGCGAACGTGCGCTGGAACGGCAGGTTCAGCACATGCGTCGCGGGCACGTTCGCGGCGGGATCGTCGGCGATTCCGCTTTGATAGAGAAAGAACCCCGCGACCGCGCCGATACCCAGTTGAAACAGCAGTTTCTCCCATGCCAGCATGCCTTCTCGCCGGCCGGTCTGGCGGCGCGACGCGGTCAGTTTCATCCAGTCATCAAAGCCCCCCACCACCGCCAGCCACACCAGCACGACGATCGCGACATGCACGTACGCGTTGCGCAGGTCGGCCAGCATCAGCGAGGTGAAAAGGATGGCGAAGCAGATGAGGATGCCGCCCATTGTGGGCGTGGCGGCCTTGCCTTCCATCAGTTTGTTGACGTCCTCGCGATAGAACTCCGGCGCGTCGCCGATCTTCTGCTTCTTGAGCCAGTTGATGGTGCGCTTGCCGAGAATCAGCACGATGACGAAGCCCATGACCACGGCAAGGAACGCGCGGAACTCGAGTTGGTTGAGCACCATCACGAGCGGGTACAGGCCGCGCTCGACGAGCCAGTTTTGCGATGCGTTGACGAGGGTATAGAGCATGCGTCAGGTGTGGTGTCGGACTTTCAAGACTGGAACCATCACGCCGCCGCCTTTCCGCGTTTTGGATCGCCCTGCGCGGGCGAATCGAACGCCGCGATCACCCGTTCCAGCGCGATGCCGCGCGACGCCTTCACCAGCACGGCGTCATCGGGGCGAATGATCCTGCGCGCCATGGCAATGGCGTCATCGATGTTCCTGGCGCATGACACGTGATCGCTCCCCGCAGCGGCGCGAAAGCGGTCTGCTGCGTGCGTCATGAGTTCGCCCACGAACACGACATGATCGAGCCGGCATCGCGCGTGAATGCGCGAAAGATGGTCGCCGACCTCTCGATGCAGTGCGATGGCCTGGTCGCCGAGTTCCAGCATGTCGCCCAGCAGCACGACGCGCCGCGGTGCGCCGACCGAGACCTCCGCAAAGGTCTCCAGCGCGGCAGCGACCGAATCCGGATTCGCGTTGTACGCGTCGTTGTGAAACGTCACGCCGCCCACGATCTGCGTCATCATGCGCATCGCGTCGGGCCTCACGGTCAGCAGCCCTGCGCGGATCGTCTCATCGTCCAGACCCATGCGCCGGCCGACCGCCAACGCCGCGAGGGCGTTCATCGCGTTGTGCCTGCCGGGCAATGCGAGCGAGAACCACACCCTGCCGTTGACTTCGAATCGCCAGTGATCGGCTCGTTCGGGATCGAGTGCGCGATCGGTCAAACGCAGATTCGCATCGTCGTTCTCGCCGAAGAGGATCCGGGTCTTGCAGCGCTTGAAGTGCGGCCGCAACAGCGGGCAGTCGGCGTTAATGATCGCGATGCCGTCATTCGGAAGCGCGTCAAGCACCGCCGCCTCCTCGCGCGCGACGTCTTCCACCGTCCCAAGGCCTTCAAGGTGTTCGCGTCCGACCATCGTGATCACCGCGATGTCCGGCGCAGCCATTTCCGAAAGGTCGGCGATCTCACCGGGCGCGTTGGTGCCGATCTCGACCACGAGGTGCTTGTCGTTTGATTTTGCCGCCAGCAGCGTGAGCGGCACGCCGATGTCGTTGTTGAAACTCTTGGGCGAAGCGCTGCCATGCATCGCCACGGAAAGCACGCCATGTATCAGCCGCTTGGTGGTCGTCTTGCCGGAAGAGCCGACGACGCCGATGACCTTCGTGCCGCGGAGGGAAAGCCGATGCGCGTGCGCGATCTTGCCCAGAGCCTTGCGCGCGTTCTCGACCTGCATCACGGCGACGTTCGGCGGCAGTTTGATCTTCGCCGCTGTCGCCGCTTCGACGATCAGCAGAGGCGACCCCTTCTGCGCCGCCTGCGCAAGATGATCGTGGCCATCGTGCGTCTCGCCCTTGATTGCGATGAATGCCTTGTGGGTGAGGTCTTCGCGGCTGTCGATGCCGACGCCCTTCACGATCGCGGGCCGATCCGATTTCTGCAGCCACTTCGCGCCGGCGACAGAGCGTATCTGCTCGATCTCGAACATGAACACGCCCGCCTCGCTCATTTCACGCCTCCCGTCACCGTCGATCTCGCATTGGCGAATCGTTCGCGCAGCGAGGCGGCGGCGATCAGGCGGTCATCGAACGGCCGCTTCGTCGTGCCGATGATCTGGTAGTCCTCGTGGCCTTTGCCGGCGATGAGCACGATGTCGCCTTCGTTCGAGCGGCGTATCGCCTCGGCGATCGCCGCGGCGCGATCGACCATGCTCACGGTCGTCTCCAGCCGATTCAGTGGCAGGCCCGCGCGAATCTCGTCGAGAATCGCCTGCGGATCCTCCGTGCGCGGGTTGTCGGAGGTGATGATGACGTCGTCGGCGAACTTGCACGCCGCCTTCGCCATGCGCGGCCGCTTGGTGCGGTCGCGGTCGCCACCGCAGCCGAAGACGACCCGCAACTTGCCGTACGCGGGAACGATCGGCCGAAGTGATTGAAGCACGTTCTCCAGCGCGTCATCGGTGTGGGCATAATCCACCAGCACCGCGAACGGATGCTCCATTGTCGTAACGGGTTCAAGGCGGCCGGGAGGCGCGGTGACGCTTTCCATCATCTGATGCAGGGCCGGACCGTCCACGCCCATCGCGTGAGCCACGGCCATCGCCTGCAAGGCGTTCATGACGTTGTGCGAACCGATCAGCGGCAGATTCAGATCGAACGCGCCGAACGGGCCATTGATGCGCGCAGCGGTGTGCGAGATGGTTCGCCGCGAGATTTTGGCGAAGCATTGGGCGGTCGCATCGTGCTCGCTGCATCGAACGTGCTTCGCCTTCGTGCGGCGCAACATCTCATCGCTCGACGGATCGTCGCCATTCACGATCGCGATTCCGCCGTCCTTCGTCGATGGCAGATTCTCGAAAAGGATCGCCTTGGCGGCAAGGTAC
>CAZCGB010000328.1:0-4163 GCA_964498045.1 uncultured Isosphaeraceae bacterium | reverse complement strand
CATCATCGCGTCGCAGCGTGTCGATGGCGGGGACGAACACGTCGCGCTCGATCGCCGCCATGGTCTTGGAATCAATGACCGGTGCGGGGCAGTACGCGCCCATGCCGCCGGTGTTCGCGCCGACATCACCCTCGCCGACCTGTTTGTGATCCTGGCAGGGATCGAGCAGCGAAATGGTGCGGCCATCGACGAACGCGAGCACGCTGACTTCCTGGCCGTTGAGTTTCTCTTCAATGACGATGGTCGATCCAGCGTCGCCGAACTCCTTCTTCTGCATGATGCGGTCGATCGCTTCAAGGGCTTCTTCCTTGGTATCGCAGACGATCGCGCCTTTGCCCGCAGCAAGTCCGCTGGCTTTCACGACGCAGGCGTCGTCGCGCGCGATGACGAACTGTCTCGCCGATTCCCAGTTTGAGAAAGTGCGGCCTTCGGCGGTGGGAATCGCGGCCTGCCGCATGATGTCCTTGGCGAACGCCTTGTCGGATTCCAGCCGCGCGCCCGCCTTGGTCGGGCCAAAAACAAGGCGATCCTTGGTCGCAAGCACATCGGCGAAGCCTTCGGCGAGCGCAGTTTCCGGGCCGATCACTACGAGATTGATCTTCGTTTCATCACACCAGCGCGTGAGGCGGAACGGGTCCTTCACATCAACGGGAACCGGCGCGGGCGTGCCGAGCGCGAGGAGCCCCGCGTTCTTGGAATCGCTGAGCCAAAGTTGGCCGAGGCGTGGCGACTGCTTGAGTTTCCACGCGAGCGCGTGCTCGCGCCCGCCGCCGCCGATGAGCAGGACGTTGCAGGTGGAAGGGCAGGGACGCGGTTTCGCCATGCGCCAAGTGTAGCGATGGGGCCTGCATTGCGGCTGCCGCGGCCGGCACGCCGGTTCAGGCATCGCCTGATTCAGTCGATATCCAACACGTGCGAACGCCGAGGGGGAAAGTGGTGGAGGAATTGAATGGCGGTGAATTGTGTCTTCAAAGCTGATGATTCTGTTGAGTGAATCTGGTGCTGCCGAGATTGCGGCGGAAGGCAAATCGACGACCGCGAATGCGCTGCGAGGACCGGTTTCGCCGGAGAATTCGTCGCAGAATCAGGGCATCGTCGCTCCGGCGCACGGTACTGTGTGTCCCGAACTTGATGCGCGAAGCTTGTCACCCATCGATATCGAAATGCTGGACCGGGCGACTTCGCACATACGCGCGTAAATCAATTTCTGGCTCTCGCACGCTCAAACAAGAAGAACTGCAGGGCGGACAATCGGTGAGGATCATCCGCCCTGCGTGGAACCTGGCATTGTCAGAGGAAAACCGTTCAGGCGCCAAGCCAGAATCCAATCGAATCACCGCGCATCACGCGCGGCGACGGCGCCTTGCCGCAGTGAGGCCAGCCACGCCAAGCAGCGCGAATGCGCCGGGGGCGGGCACAGCGGTGCCGCTGACGGTCACCATGTCGAATCGCCACGTGCCGCTCGCGGCATATGTGCCCGTCGAGTTGGAGGCGGCATAGGCGGAGGTCGTCGGCGCGAAGATCGCCACGATGCGCACCGCGAAGTTGGCGTTGTTGCTCGCGCCGACGATCGTGCTGAGATCGACCGTGCGGTTGTTGAACCACGTGTCGCCAGCGGTGCCTTCGAAGATGCCATCGTTCAGCAGTCCCGCGGCGGAGAACGAAGAGCCGTCAAGCGAATACTGCAGCTGCAGGTAGCGTGAGGAGGTGTTGGAGTGGCGCTGGTCCCACGAAACGATGATGTTCTCATAGCCGACGGTGGAGACGTTGAACTGCACGCCAGCGGTTCCGCTGCCGACGCCCTGGGCCGCGTAGCCGGTGGTCTGCCAGCCGCTGTCATCGCCGGTGACGGGATCGGTCGATCCGCCGTTGGCGTCGCCGTTGCCGAACGCGCCGGTGACCGGTGCGAGCAGCGACGCGGTTCCGATGCCGGTGCTCGGCGTGGTGACGCCGGTGGCGTTGTTGGCGTCAGGAACGGTGCTGTTGAAATTCCATTGTGAGACGACGTCGCCATGCGTGTGCGAGGCGATGGCGGTCAACGCCGTCAAGGCGATGAGTGCCGCGGTGTTGCTGAGCTTCATGCGTGCTTTCTCCTGTGCGAGATTCGAACGTAAGTGACGAGATTGAGAGAGGGGAGTGACATCCAGCCTTGCGAACAAATGCGGAAGACAATGCCCCGCGGAAGAGGGGCGCGAGCACTCTCGCACACGGCATGCTGGATTCAAGGGTTCCCCGAAAGTCTTGCGCGAGTTGAATCATCGTTGCGCGAAAACTTCGCGCAACATGAACAATCGCACACGGTCTGAATTCAAGTCGTCGGTCGCGACTTCTTGCGGCCGGTCTTGCCCGCCTTCGATCGCGCCATGCCCGGCTTGGGCTTGGCGTGATCGTCCACATCCGAACGCTTCACCCGCGCCGCGTCGCCCGTCTCCAGGCCGTAGCCTGGCGTTGCGCGAAGTTCAGCGATCTGATCGCGCAGGTTCGCCGCCTTCTCGAATTCCAGTTGCTGCGCCGCCTGCAGCATCTCGGCCTCCAGCAGCTCCACCAGTTCCTCGCGGTCGTATTCACGCTCCGATTTGCCCGGCGTCAGCGCAGCAAGCGCGGTCTTTCGGGCGGAGAGTTCCTGCTCCATCCCGCGGCGAATCGCCTTGATGATCGTCGTCGCCGTGATGCCGTGCTCGGTGTTGTAGGCGACCTGCTTGGCGCGGCGGCGCTCGGTCTCGTCGATCGCCATCTGCATCTGCGGGGTCATCACGTCGGCGTACATGATCACCTTCGCGTTCACGTTTCTCGCGGCACGGCCCATGGTCTGGATCAGACTCGTTTCGCTGCGCAGGAAGCCGGTCTTGTCGGCATCCATGATGCACACCAGCGAAACCTCCGGCAGATCCAACCCTTCGCGCAACAGGTTCACACCAACCAACACATCGAAGTTGCCTTCGCGCAGTTCGCGCAGGATTTCCAGTCGTTCGAGCGTGTCGATCTCGCTGTGCAGGTAGCGCACGCGCAACTCTCGATCATGCAGGTAGTTGGTGAGGTCCTCGGCCATGCGCTTGGTGAGGACGGTGCAGAGTACACGCTCGCCGATGGCAGCCCGCTGCTTCACCTGCTCGAACAGGTCCGCCACCTGGCCCTTGGCGGGCTTCACTTCGATGATGGGATCGAGCAGGCCGGTTGGGCGGATGACCTGCTCGGCGACTTCTCCGCCGGCGAGTTCCAATTCGTACGGCGCGGGTGTCGCCGAGACGTACACGAACTGCGGCACGATCGATTCGAACTCCTCAAAGGTCAGCGGGCGGTTGTCCATCGCACTGGGGAGCCGGAAGCCGTGTTCAACGAGGACCGATTTCCGCGCGCGGTCGCCGTTGTACATCGCGCGGATCTGCGGCGTGGTGACATGCGACTCATCAATGATCATCAGCCAGTCGTCTGGTCCGCGGTCCGGGATGTAGCGGAAGTAGTCGAGCATGCACGAAGGCCTCGCGCCGCTGGCGCGTCCCTCCAGCGGCGCGGAGTAGTTCTCAATACCGTTGCAGTAGCCGACTTCTTCAAGCATCTCCAAGTCGTACTTCGTGCGCGCCAGCAGCCGCTGGGCTTCGAGCAGTTTGCCCTGGTGCCGGAACTCCAGCACGCGGGCTTCCATCTCCGCGCGAATGCGTGCGATGCCCGCCTTCATCGCGTCGCCCGCGACGACGTAGTGTTTGGCTGGAAAGATGAAGATGTGCGATTCCTCGGCCAGGACTTCGCCGGTGATGGGATGGATCAACTCCACGCGCTCGACTGAGTCGCCGAAGAGTTCGATTCGGTAGGCGTACTGCTCGTAGGCGGGGAAGACCTCGATCACGTCGCCGCGCACGCGGTACTGGCCGCGCTTGAAGTCAGTCTCGCTGCGCACGTACTGCATGTCAGCCAGCGAAAGCAGGAACTCGCGGCGGTTGATGTCCTGGCCCTTGATGACCGCCAGCACGCGGTCGCGGTAGTTGGCGGGCGAGCCCAGGCCGAAGATGCACGAGACGGACGCGACGATGATGACATCCTGACGCGAGAGCAGGTTGCTGGTCGCCGCAAGCCGCAGGCGGTCCAGGTCGTCGTTGCGCGAGGAGTCCTTCTCGATGTAGATGTCGCGCTGCGGGATGTAGGCTTCCGGTTGATAATAGTCGTAA
>CAZCGB010000327.1:0-4163 GCA_964498045.1 uncultured Isosphaeraceae bacterium | reverse complement strand
CCTAGTCGCCGATGTCCTCGGCCCACAGGTCCGGCTTTTCGCGTTGTAGTTGCTCCATCAGCGCGATGCAGCGGGGATCATTGAGCACATCGACGCGCATTCCGCATTCGCGCATCCAGTGCTCGGCGCCCTGGTAGGTCTTGTCCTCGCCGACGATGACGCGGGGAATCCTGTGAAGGATGGCCGCGCCGGTGCACATCGGGCACGGCGAAAGCGTGGAGACGAGCACAAGATGCTTCCAATCACGCCGGCGGCCGGCGTTGCGCATGCAGGTCACTTCCGCATGAGCCGTGGAATCGCCCGACTGCACGCGCATGTTGTGGCCGGCCGCGACAACCGCCCCGCGACCGCCGTTCAATCGCGGATCAATCAGCACCGACCCGATGGGAATGCCGCCCTCGCGCCAGGACTTCTCCGCCTGCTCGATCGCGGCGTCAAGCCAGGAATGTTCATTGGAATGGGCCGTCACGGTGTGGATCTCGCGGACGGATCAATTGATCATTTCAGCATCTTCGCGTCGGCGACCAGTTCAAACGGCAGGCTTGATTCGGACTCCGCCTTGCTCTTCTCGTCGCGCACGCGCACCTTGAGCGTGTACTTGCCGACGCTGAGGGTCTTGGGCAGCGTGATGATCTGCGTGGTGAAGAAGTCCTGCCGCTTGTTCCGCGTGACATCGGTGGCCTGCTGCCAGTCCTCGTGCCAGACGGGAATGCCGTCGCGTTCGCTGAAGATGGTGAGCTGCTGCGAGAGTTCGGTGACGAACTCGTTGTTCTGGTTGATCTCGCTGACGAAGTCCTCGATCTCGATGTACACGATGGCCTTCTGATCGCCGCCGGCGAGGAACATGTTGCGCTCGAACGGCGCGTAGTCGCCGAAGCCGCCGACGCGCGTGCACAGCGCGAGCGTGGGCAGGGTCAACTGCGGCTCATGCACGAGGGCCTGCTTCAGCGTCGCCGCGGCCTGCGCCACGCCCGTGTTGACGTCACTGCCGCGATCGAGCGTCTCGCCGACGCTGGCGAAGAACGTCTGCAGATGCGCCAGCAGCACGCGCTCGTCCTCAGTGAGATCGGGAATGGCGTTGGGGTCGAGTTTGCGCTGCGGCTCGGTCATGCCCATCGCGGCGATCACGGTGAGCTCGCGCAGCGGATGCTCGCTGTAGGCCCCGGCCGCGTACAGTTCGCGCGCCAGATCCACGGTCAGTTGCCGTATCCGGTCCGGCCGCAGCGCCGCCGCATCCGGTTGCGAGCTCGGCGGATGCACATCGACGCTCACTGGCGCGGTGGCGGGCGGCGACAAGTTCAAAGGCGGCGGCACGATCGTCGGCTTGGGCGGCGCAGGCGGCGGAGCGTCATTCTTCTTCGCCGGCGGTTCGTTCCATTGGATTTCCTTCTTGGACGGCGCGGAAATGGGCGGCATATTCGTCGGCGGCGCGCCCAGCGCGTTCAATGTCGTCGTCGCACTCGGAACCGTTGAACCGGAATTCACCCCTGCAGAAGTCCTGTTCGCCGTCAGCAGCGCGACATCGCGCTCGGATTGTTCAATGAGGCGGCGCGTCTCGGGCGAAACGCCGTCGGCGTTCGACGAAGCGTCATCTGGCGCATCGAAAGCCACCTTGCCGCTGCGCGGCGAGGGTTTCGACGGAGAAACGGATGCAGCGTTCGACGCCTTCGCATCCATCTTGCTGCCACCAGGCGCAGCCGTGCGGCGTCCATTTGAAGACTCATAGTTGTACTCGTTGACCGCGCCCGAGCTGAGCGGCTCGCTGGACTGGCTCGGTGAAGTCGCAGCGCAGCCTGTCTGCAGCGTCGCGAAGATGACCGCCGCGAAGAGCAGGGCAATCCATCGCCACCACGCCAATCGAGTGCGCTGCGCCGCCCGATTCTGCCGCGCGCGCTTCGCCGGCGCCGGCGAATACGCATCCACATTCCAATCCACGATGACGTTGCGCCGCGGCGCGAAAGAACTCATCCGGAACTGCCTCCATGCAGCGACATTGGCCATCCTGGCCGGTGCGAACGGGCGATCGATCCGCGGCGACATCCGGCAATCTGGAATCCGCATGCAAGCGAATTCAACGACCTGCGGACACCGATTGCCTATCGCAGCTCTTGTGTCACATCGGCAATCTTGACCATGAGTGCTTCAAGGTTGCGCAGCGGCTCGCCGAGGCCGCTCTTGGAATGATGATCCGTCTGAATGGAATCGCGCAGAAGTTGCGCGAAGCGGTGCGGTTCAGTGCGCTTCGCCGCACCGACAACCTGGTCGATGCTCGCGCCCCACAGCCGCAGCGCCTTGGCGACGCCCTGCGGCGGAACGCCGCGGCGCACCATGTGTGATGCAGCGTGCTCCTTGCGCATCAGGTCCATCACCGCCCAGGCGATGGGCACCCACTCCTGCCGCGACACCGCCGTCAGATCGTGCAGCTTGCCCAGCATCGCCGGCGCTGAGCCGCTCGCGACGGCCGATTGAATCTCCCACGCCTTCTCCTCGCGGCTGGGCGCGATGTTCTGTTCCACCAGCTCGCGCGTGATGGTCTTGCCTTCCCCCGCCATCGACGCGAGCTTCAGCATTTCGGTGTCGAGCCGTTGCAGCGACGGGCCCAGGCGATGGACGATGAGTTCAGCCGCATCCGGCGCGAGCGTGGCATCGTAGCGCCTGCTGCATCGGCCGATGCACCAGCGCGCAGCGCGATCGCTGGCAGGCACCTCGCACTCGATGATCGCTCCGCGCTTGACGATCGGCTTGTCCAGATTGCCTTTGCGCCAGGTGCGGGCCCGCATCAGCAGCGTCGCGTCGTCCACGGGGTTCTCGGCGTAGCGCTCCATCAGCGGCCGGCGCGAGGACTTGGACTCGCCGTCACTGCCCTCCTCCTCGCCTGCGTTGCGCCCGCCCGCGAGGAATTCGTCGGCGTTGTCGAGCACGACGAGCTTGTGCCGCTGCATGAGGCCGTAGCTGCGAAGCTCATCGAGCACGACGGCCGGCTCGACGACGCCGCCATCAAAGTTGAACTGCTCGACGCCGCCGAACTTCGCATCCAGCAACTCAGCGATGCGGCGAGTGTGTTCCTCGATGAGGAAACGCTCTTCGCCGTGCAGCACGATCAGCCGCATTGACGCGTCGAACTGCGAGGATGGTTCGCCGGACTTGGCCATGGGCGCGCAAGTGTACCGCGCTCGGGAAAGCGACAGGCGTTGTGACGACGACCACGACGTCCATCACGATTCGCGCGAACTGTTCCGCCCCCGCTACTCCTGCATTTCAAAGTCCATGCGGCGCAGCAGGCCTTCAAACTGATCGATGGTGTAGAAGTCGATCACCAGTTTGCCCGATCCCTTGGCCCGCCCGGGATGGACATGCACCTTCGTGCCCAGGTGCTCTCCCAGCCGCTTCTGAAGATCAGCAAGATGCGCGGACAATGGGCTGGGCAGTTCGGACCGCTCGCGTGCGGCGATCGCCACTCTCGGTTCTCCGCTCTTGCCTTCGATGGCCCCCTGACCGCCGGCGTTGAGGTCCCGGGCCTGACGCTCCAGCTCGCGCACCGACCATTCATTGCGCACCGCCTCGGCTGCAAGGGCCGTGCGCCGCGCAATGTTAGTGATTGCTAATAAACCTCGGGCGTGCCCCATGGTGAGGCGGCCGTCGCGCACCGCGTTCTTGGTCGGTTCATCAAGCTCGAGCAATCGCAGATGATTACTGATGCTGGACCGATCCAGGCCGACACGTTCTGCGATCTCGGCATGGGTCAGATGAAACTCGCGCATCAACCGCTGAAAGGCCTCCGCCCGTTCCAAGGGATTGAGGTCCTCGCGCTGCACGTTCTCCACCAGCGAGAACTCAGCAGCGGTGCGATCATCGACATCCCGAACCACCGCTGGAATCGTCGCCAATCCTGCGAGCTGTGCTGCACGCCAGCGACGCTCGCCCGCGATCAACTCGAAGCGGGCTCCGGCTGCGATGTCGGCCGCAACCGTCGCCGGGCGGACAACCACCGGCTGCATGACGCCGGACATACGGATTGAGCCCGCCAACGACGTCAACGCGGCCTCATCGAAATGCTGCCGCGGCTGTCGAGGATTGGGCACAATCTGAGCGATCGCCAGGTTTTGCAGACCATCCCGAACCGATGTCGGCATAGGCTATTGGCGCCGTGCGGTGCCCCCAGC
>CAZCGB010000326.1:0-4181 GCA_964498045.1 uncultured Isosphaeraceae bacterium | reverse complement strand
CACGCGCCCGAACGCCGCGCCGGTCAGGAACAGCATCGTGATGGCAATCGCATTCGAAACGCGCATTGCGCCGACGACCGTGTGCATGAACATGAACGGCAACACGACGGGAAACGTCGAGAGAAACACCAGCAGAAAAACAGCCAAGGCGGCCTTGAGGTCGTCCTTGCTCAGTCGTGCCACAGCCGGCGGTTCGGGCAGCTGCTTCAGGCGGGCATGCATGGAATCCAGTTCCGACGGCTTCAGAATCGCCGCCAGGGCGCGCGGGATGGCGTCGATGATGTGCCGCCGCGCATCGTCGTCAGTCTTGGCGTTGCGCACCGCATGAAAGGTGACCAGCGCGTGACTCATCTCAGCCAGCCGGTTCATGAGATAGAACAGCCCGTCGATCACTCCCCAAGCGATGTTGCAGCCGAGGGCGCCGATGAGCATCGCGCGCACATCATCGCGGCCGGCGTCCGCCACGCTCAATGAGCCGGTGAACGTCAGCACCATCACCAGGCCAAAGAGAATCTCCGCCAATCGCTCGATGGGATCCAGGAGTCGCGGCGGGCGATTGCCGTACTTTTGCGGCATGAAGAACTCCACCTGCTCAGTCACAGCGTTCCGGCGGCAGACAGCGATAAGTCTGCATCAGTTCTTGTCATCCAGAAACCGGACCTTGCCGGTTTCGAGATCGTAATACGCGCCGATCACTTCGATTTTGTTCTCTTCAACGAGATGCTTGAGGATCGGGGTCGATTCGCGCAAAGCCTGCACCACGTTTCGCACGTTCGCCTCGCAGGTGGCGATGACCTCCTGGCCAATCGTCTGCTCAACGGCAGGGCGAATCGCCTGCACCAGCGACTCAATGTGGCCTTCGGCGTGGCCATCGGCGGCAATGACTTCGCGGGCCGCCACGATCGCGCCGCACTTGCTGTGACCCATCACGACGATCAGCGGCGCGTGCAGATGCTCCACCGCGTACTCGATGCTGCCGATGGCGTGATCGTCGATCACGTTGCCCGCCGCTCGCGTCACGAACAAATCGCCCAATCCCTGGTCAAACAGGACTTCGGGCGACGTTCGCGAATCGGCGCAGCCGACGATCACCGCGAAAGGTGCCTGGCCCTTGGCCAGTTCCGTGCGCGCCTCCGGCGACTGCTGCGGATGCGTCATCTTGCCCGAGACGAACCGTGCGTTGCCTTCCCTCAACCGCTGCACGCCATCGGCGTTGTTCGCGGCGGCGGGAGCGGCGTCGGCGACGGTGTACCGCGGCTGGGCCTGCGCGTGATGGAACGACGTGCCCTTGCATCCGGCCAACGCCGCGGCAAGCAGCACGGCGAAACATGCGAGAAGTTGATGGCGACGAGCGACAAGTGATGTGCGCATGCCCGCATTCTGCATCGAATCCCGTCGCGCCGCCAGTACGAGCAGTCGGGGAAACGGCAAGCGCTGTTGTGACGCCACTCTCGAATTCGACGCCCGGCCTACTGCGAGCCACCGGCATCCTTCACGCAGCGAAAGCCGATGTGCTGCGTGCCGGTGTCGGGCGGCGTTCCGCGTCGCGCGCTCGGGCGATAGCTTTCGCAATAGGAAGGATTGCACAGGAACGAGCCGCCCTTGGTCACGCGCTGCGGCGTGTCGCTCATTTCGCGCGACGGATCGAAGCTCGTCAGCGGCCCCTTCGGATTCACGCAGCAGCCCGAAGGCGATTGCTTCGCTTGTTCCGCCATTTGCGCGTTGGCGTCGACGCGGAAATAGTCAGCTGTCCAGTTCCAGACGTTGCCGACCATGTCGTACAGACCGTATGCATTGGGGGGAAAGGATTTCACAGGCGCGACGCCTTCAAAGCCGTCGGCCTTGGTGTTGTTGTAGGGGAAGTCGCCCGTGAAGGTGTTGGCCATGTACTTGCCGGCAAACGCGCCGGTGGATGGGATGAACTCATCGCCCCATGGATAGCGCTTCGATTGAAACCCGCCTCGCGACGCATATTCCCATTCCGCCTCGGTGGGCAGCCGCTTTCCCGCCCACTTGGCATAGGCGACGGCATCCTCCCAGGCGATCTGCACGACGGGGTAATCATCCTTGCCCTCGATGTTTGAGTTCGGACCCGCAGGATGTTTCCAATCCGCGCCGGTGGTCCAGGTCCACCAGTTGGCCATGTCGCGCACATCCACAGGATGATCGGGTGGCGTAAACACAAGCGAGCCGGGCAGGAGCATTTCAGGAGCGGGTTTTGGCGTGCCCGGCGGCACCTGCTTCTTGAGTTCCTCCCAATCCACAGGTCGCTCGGCGACGGTGACGTAGCCGGTGGCTTCCACGAACGCGCGGTACTGCGCGTTGGTGACGTCGGACTGATCGATGAAGAAGCCATCGACCCTGACGCGATGCGCCGGACGCTCGTTGGCCATGGACTTCGGATCATCGGTGCCCATGATGAATTCGCCGCCGGCGAGCCAGACCATCCCTTCAGGAGTCGTCGATTCCGCTGGGTTGGTCGTTGCTGCCTGTTGTTGGGTGATTCCGAACGCAGCGGAGCCGAGCAACGACATGATGGCTGCGGCCCGGACGAAAACGATGGGTCGGTACGAATCGCTCATGGGAGACAATGGTATCGCACACCGTGCGCAATCTCGTTTTGACCATTGTCGCGGGCGAACCGCGGCACTTGACCGCGTTCAGGAATAACCGCTTGGCCTGCCTGCACCCGTACGCGAAAAAGAAGAAACGCCCGGCACGAGCAATGCTCGCAGCCGGGCGCTTGTGGGGGGGGCCTCAGTTACTCGCGCCAGTATAGGTTGATGCTTCAGCGAAGCAAGTGACGAATTAATGCGGCGCGTAAAATCCAGTGAATTCCTTACGCGCGCGGTACTGCCGTTCGAATCAAGACCAAGCATTCATCGCTTGAGATTGCCAACCGGTTCACGCCTCTTAGGTTGCGGACAGGTCATATCGCAGCACTGCACGGGCGACGGCCTGCATCGCTGCGATGTCGAGTTTACACTCCGATCATGGCCACTCCCCGTTTGCGACCCGATCAGACCGCGCTGCTGGTGATCGACATGCAGGAGCGGCTGATGCCGACGATTGCCCAGCGAGAACGGGTGACTGCCAATGCCGCCATCCTGTTGCGAATGGCAGGGGTGCTGGGAATGCCGTATCTGGTCACAGAGCAGTATCCGCAGGGTCTCGGCCGAACTGTTGATGCAGTCTCCCGGGCGATGGTTGACCAAAGTCGGCGAATCGAGAAAACCCGCTTCAGCGCGTGCGTGGACCTGGTTCATGATCAATTGCTGATGTGGCGGCGCGGCACGGTTCTGGTATGCGGGGTCGAAGCCCACGTGTGCGTGCTTCAAACGACGCTGGATTTGATGGCCACGGGGCGGCAGGTGTTCATCGCCACCGACGCGGTTTCGGCCAGCCAGGTGGATCAGATTCCGTTTGCATTGGATCGAATGACAAGCAGCGGCGCAATCCCGACAGGCGTGATGTCTGCGATGTACGAGCTCCTGGGGGATTCAACCAATCCGGCGTTTTTGGCGTGTTTGGAGTTGGCGAAGGCCGTCGTGAGGTGAAAAAGTTAGGTCAAAATACCTATCAAATAACGAACAAATGGCGCAAATCATGTCTATCGGCCTTGCCCAGCGGGTTTTGGCTGGGGGATAATCAACGGCAGCAGGTGGCAAGGCATGCCGTGCATGCCCCCCGCCTGACGCGTAGCGAACCCATTTTTTCGGCTCCAAACAGATGCGAGGACGACATGGAAGCATATGACCGGCTGATGAAACTCGTGCAGGAAGCGGCTGAGGACATTCAAAAGGCCGAAGGCGGCAACAAGGCTGCGGGCACGCGCGTGCGCAAGCAAATGCAGGACATCAAGGCTGCCGCACAGGATGTCCGCGTGAGCATTCTGGAATCGCGTGGCGCCGGAACCGAAGCTGGCGGCGGAGACGCCTGAGTCGGCGCCGCTGAGCGAGATGATCGGTCAGATCTCCGAGACCTCGCTGATTTGCCAGCGCTCAGTGGATTCATTCCTGTAGGTTGGCCATGGCTGCGGCGCCTTTCGGGGCATTCGCCATCGGCACGTTCTGCAAATAGCACCCGATTCGGCCGCACGCGGAAGCCCCGCGTGCGGCCGTTTTCGCTACCCTGCCGACGCTCGATTGTGCGGCAAGGTGACCGCTGACCTTTTCCAGGGC
>CAZCGB010000325.1:0-4187 GCA_964498045.1 uncultured Isosphaeraceae bacterium | reverse complement strand
CGACATCCGCCAATGAGAGGCCATCGATCAGACGGAGGCCGAGCATGAACTGTTCGCCGACCCGTGTGGATTCGTCCACGAATTCCACGTCAACGATGGGCGGCAACCGCAGTGCGTCCAGATAATCGCTCAGCCGAGCGGCGTTCTTCCATCGAAGGCCGTTGACGTGCCCCGACGCGCTCGGGCCGTAGGCCCACCAGTCCGCATTGCGCCAGTACAAAAGGTTGTGGCGGCAAGGCTCCGAACGTGTCCAGTTGCTGATTTCGTATTGGTGAAATCCCGCCTCACCCAATCGATCAATGGTCGCTTCATACATCGCCGCCTCAATATCCTGCTCGACGGGAATGATCGCGCCTGACTCCATCCGTTTGGTCAGCGGCGTATTGTGCTCATACATCAATCCGTAACAACTGATGTGCGCGGGTTCGAGCGCGAGCGCGGCGTCGAGATCACGCCGCCAGTCGTCGATGCTTTGTTCGGGGACGGCGAAGATCAAATCGAGATTGATGTTGGTGATGTCGGCTGCGTGAAGCATGTCGATGCTGCGAGCGACATTGGCGGGATCGTGCCAGCGTTCCAGAGTCTTCAAGTGCCGGGCATCGAATGACTGCGCGCCGATGCTGATGCGATTCACGCCGCCGCAAGCGAGGGCTTCAACCAGCTCAGCCGTCACCGTCTCAGGATTGGCCTCGACAGAGAACTCGCCGCCTTCCGTCAATGGCAGGAATTCCCGTATGGCACGCAGAAGACGTTCCCACAGCTGCACGCGCAACAGCGTTGGCGTGCCACCGCCAACGAAAATCGTCTCGACGGGCTTTTTGATACGCGGCGCCACCAGTTCCAGCTCCTCGATCATCCGCCCGACAAAGGCCTCCTGGCGATCCTGGCTGTCCACAATGCTGTAAAAATCACAGTAATGACACTTGTGAAAACAGAATGGCACATGCAGGTACGCACCTCGAATTGAAGCGGAATTCAAGGCCTTGGCTGCGTTTGCGGCCACCGCGCCGTCGGACGAGGCCGCCAGAGTTTCCAGCGTGATTTCGCCGGTTTTTCCTTGGAGAGGCCGTCCGCCAGTGGTAATCTGGGCAACGCCGGAAGCGGAGAGATGGGCCGACGTGTGTGCCATGGCCTCTCTGAACGATCGAGGAGGATGAAACAGATCAAGCGTGGCTGCGCCAGCGCAGCCGGACGATGGACGTTGATCATACGCGGCAGCAGGGACTCAGCATCGCCGCTCACACATGAGGGCCCAGCAGATGAAGCACTGGCTGGTCATGCAGGGAAGCGACGGGACGCAACGGCCGTTCGAAGTGAACAAGCCGCAGACGATCATCGGTCGCGAGCAGACATGCGATGTGCGCGTGCCGCTTTCGAGCGTTGCGCAGAAGCATTGTCAGATCACGCTCGACGATGCCGGCGCAATGCGCATCAAGCACCTCGCCGCCGCCAACGGCACATACCACAACGGCCGCCCGCTCGATCATGAGACGGACCTCAGCCACGGCGACAAACTCGTCATCGGCCCGGTTACGTTCATCGTGCGCATCGCCAAGTCGGAAGACGGCGGGCAAGTGCGCGGACAGGAGATCGTGATCGAGCGGCAAGGGGAATAATGAGGTTCCTCGACGATCGACAGGCGGTTGACTACGCCGCCTTGTTCACCGTCGCAGGGGCCGGGGCTCCCGGCTTCGCGCCCGCGGCGGGCTTGGCAGCCTCAGTGGCGGGAGCGGGTTCGGTCACCTTGCCTGTGGGGATCCGCAGATTGATGCCGCAGCCGCGGCAGCGCACGAGCTTGCCGCGCGCCGTCGTCGGCACCGCGAGAATGCGCTTGCACGTGAGGTTCGGACACATGATCCGGATGACGTTGTCGTTTGCGCTCACGGTGATTCTCCATCGAGGCCGACTGCCTTGGGCCAGGCCACGGCGTCGGAACGGCCGAGTGTGGCCGCTGCCGCACTTATCGGCGACGCTTGCCGACGACTTCACGCGAAAACGCCGCCCTTCATCGCTATAGTGAGCGTTCCTGCTTTTCGCCGCAGAACGCCAACTCTTCCCGCGATCAGTCCGGAAAGAACCGCCATGAATACGCCCTCCGGCCATTGCTCCGAACTCGCACATGAACGACACACAGCCGTCGTCGGCTTGCAATGGGGCGATGAAGGCAAGGGCAAAATCGTCGATCTGCTCACCGCCCAACACGACGTCATCGTGCGGTACAACGGCGGGGCGAATGCCGGCCATTCCGTCGTCGTCGGCGGCCAGAAATACGCCGTGCACCTGATTCCCGCAGGCATTCTGCACCCCGACAAGACCTGCGTCATCGGCAACGGCGTGGTCGTCGATCCCGTGAAACTGCTGGAGGAGATCGACAACCTGCGCAACCGCGGCGTCGAGGTCGGTGACAACCTGCGCATCAGCGATCGTGCGCATGTCGTCATGCCGTATCACAAGGAACACGACGCCGCGTTGGAAAACGCACTGGCTGCGGGCATTGCCGGCAATGACACCGATCTGTCCATCGGCACGACCAAGCGCGGCATCGGCCCGGCGTACGCGGACAAGGTGCATCGATCAACCGCGATCCGCATGGGCGAACTGCTCGACGCCGACCAACTGCGTGCGAAGCTGAGCGTCATCTGCGCGATTCGTCAGAAGGAACTTGAGGCGTTAGGCGTGAGGGCTGCGCCGCTCAATCCCGAGGCGCTGGCAGCGCAATACGCAGCGCTTGGCCGCCGCCTCGCGCCGCACATCATCGACACCGCGTATCTGCTGCACGATTATCTGCGCGACGGACGCCGCATCCTGTTCGAAGGCGCCAATGCGTGCCTGCTGGACATCGATCACGGCACGTATCCCTACGTGACCAGCTCGAATTGCTCGACGCTGGGCATTCCCTCAGGCACTGGCGTGCCGGGCAAGCACATTCAGCGCGTGCTGGGCATCATGAAGTCGTATTCGACGCGCGTGGGAGCCGGGCCATTCCCCAGTGAGCAGTTGAACGAGATCGGCGACCGCCTCCGCGAGCGCGGCCACGAGTACGGTACAACCACCGGCCGGCCGCGCCGCTGCGGCTGGCTTGACCTGGTCGCCGTGCGCTACTCGGCGATGATCTGCGGCGCGACATCGATAGCGTGCATGCTGCTGGATGTGCTGTCGGGTTTCGATGAATTAAAGGTCTGCACCCACTATCGACTTCCCGATGGCCGGATCAGTGATCGGTTCATCCCCGATGCAGTGCGGCTCGCCGGTGCGCAGCCGGTCTACGAAACGCTGCCGGGATGGAGCGAGGAAATCGATGAGATGCACGAGCGCAGCGAGTTGCCAGCCAACGCGCAGTCGTACATCCGTTTCATCGAACAGACTCTGGGCATTCCCGTCGAGATCGTGAGCGTCGGCCCGGAGCGCACGCAGACGCTGGTGGAGGTGTGAGTGAAGTCGCGCCGGGTCTGTCGGGTGAAAACAAGGCTTTTGAACTTTCGCAGCCTCGGTCGAGTACCATGAGCTTGCCCATGACGCAGATGTCCGTTGACGCCCGACCCGAGGGAGACGCGCTTGCAAGTGTTCCGCCGTCGCGGCGACCCAGACACATCGCGATCATCATGGATGGCAACGGCCGCTGGGCTCGCGAGCGCGACTTGCCGCGCATCGCCGGGCACAAGGCGGGGGCACGGGGCGTGCGCGACATCGTCACCGAGTGTGCGCGGCTCGGCCTGAAGGCCCTCACCCTGTATTCCTTTTCACTCGAGAACTGGAAACGGCCCGAGGATGAAATCAGCGGCCTGATGGCGTTGTATCTCGAGTACCTCGCGAAAGAGCGGCAGGAACTGCTCGACAACAACGTCCGTTTCATGCAGCTCGGCCGCCGCGAAGGCCTGCCGGCGAGTGTTCTCGCTGCGGTGGATGACACCATCGCAGCGACCGCGCATTGCACCGGGCTCACGCTCGCGCTGGCGCTTAACTACGGCTCACGCGCGGAAATCACCGACGCGGTGCGGGCGATCGCCAGGCGTGTCCAGCGCGGCGAACTCAAGCCCGACCAGATTGATGAAGACACGATCGCCGAACATTTGTACACCGCCGGCCTTCCCGATCCCGACCTGTTGATTCGCACCGCGGGCGAAATGCGGGTGAGCAACTACCTGCTCTGGCAGATCAGCTACGCCGAGTTGTGGGTGACGGGCAAG
>CAZCGB010000324.1:0-4187 GCA_964498045.1 uncultured Isosphaeraceae bacterium | reverse complement strand
AGGCCGAGGCCATCGAATGGGCGTGGGAACTGCTCACGCAGATCTGGGGCGTCGATCCCAAGCGGCTGCATGCGACGTACTTCGAAGGCGACGCGTCGGAGAACCTCGCGCCCGACACCGAGGCGCGCGACCTCTGGCTTCGCTATCTGCCGAAGGAACGCATCCATCCCGGAAACAAGAAGGACAACTTCTGGGAAATGGGCGACACCGGCCCCTGCGGGCCATGCAGCGAAATCCATTACGACGGCACGGAGGACCTCACCGGCGGGCCACTGGTCAACCAATCCGATCCGCGCGTCATCGAAATCTGGAACCTCGTCTTCATTCAGTTCAACAGAGGCGGCGACCGCAAGCTCACGCCCCTGCCGGCCAAGCACGTCGACACCGGAATGGGCTTCGAGCGCATCGTGCGCGTGCTGCAGAACAAGCAGTCGAACTACGACACGGACCTCTGGTCGCCCATCTTCGGCGCGATCGAAAGCCACACCGGCGCGCATGCGTATCGCGGCCGGCTGAACGATCCGGTGGACATCGCCTATCGCGTGATCGCCGACCACATCCGCTGTCTGACGATGGCGATCACCGACGGCGCGCGACCGTCGAACGAAGGTCGGGGCTTCGTGCTGCGGCGTATCCTGCGTCGCGCGGTGCGTCACGCGCATCAGACGCTCAACGTCAAGGGCACGCTGCTGCATTCCCTGGTTCCGGCAGTCGTCGATTCGCTGGGCGACGCGTTCCCGGAAATCCGCGCGAAGATGAACGAAGTCGCCACCATCATCCGGGGCGAGGAAGAGGCGTTCCTCAAGACGATGGATCGTGGAATCGAATTGTTCAACGACGCAGCGACGCGCGCTGGGAAAGCCAAGTCGATCTCCGCCGACGACGCCTTCCAACTCCATGACACCTACGGCTTCCCGATCGACCTCACGCGCGTCATGGCGGAAGAGCGCGGCATGAGCGTCGATGAAATCGGCTTCGAGGCCTTGATGGAAAAGGCCCGCGAAGCCAGCCGCAAGGGCGGTGCGGCATCTGGCACGGACAAGGAGCTCACGCTCCCGCCCGAAGCCATCGCGCGCCTCAAGGGACTTCGCATCGAGCCGACTGACGACGCGCCGAAATACGACGCCCGCCCGATTCCCGCTCGCGTCAAGGCCATCTGGAACGGCGGCGATTTCGATGATCACTGCGATTCCCCCGGCCACAAGGAAGTCATCGCGATCATCACCGATCGCACCAACTTCTACGCCGAGTCCGGGGGCCAGGTCGGCGACCTCGACCGCATCGTCGATCTCGACGGCGACAGCAGCGTGTTCGAGGTGCTCGACGTGCGGGCGTTCGGTGGATTCGTCCTGCACATCGGCCGGCTGCATCGCGGGCGCATCACGGTCGGTGAAGACATGCAGTTGATGATCGACGCCAATCGCCGACAGCTCATTCGCGCCAATCACACCGCCACGCATCTGCTCAATCTTGCGTTGCGCTCGGTGCTGGGCGATGAGATCAATCAAAAGGGCTCGCTTGTCGCGGACGATCGACTGCGCTTCGATTTCAGCCATGGCCACGCGCTGAGCCCCGCGCAACTCGAAGAGGTCGGGGATCTCGTCAACGCCGCGATTGATCGCGCGTTGCCGGTGTTCGCCCGGACGCTGCCGTTGCCTGATGCGAAGAAGATTCGAGGCGTGCGCGCAGTCTTTGGCGAACGCTACCCCGACCCGGTGCGCGTCGTGAGCATCGGCGTGGATGCCAGCGAGCTCGCGAAGGACCCGGGCAAACGCGACTGGAACGACTTTTCCATCGAGTTCTGCGGCGGCACGCATCTGGCCTCGACCGATGAAGCCGCCCGATGCGCCATCATCGCCGAGCAGGCCCTTGCCGCGGGCGTACGTCGCATCATCGCCCTCACCGGCCCGGCCGCGCAGGCCGCTGAGATCGCCGGCACGCGGCTGATGGAGCGCGCGCATTCGGCGCCGCGACTTGCTGACGACCTCTTCGTCAGCGAGCATGATGAACTTGCGCACCAGGTGGATGAGCTGACCATCCCCGCGATCATGCGGCACCGCATGCAACAGATGCTTGAAGGCATGAAGCCCCGCCTGAAGCTGCTGCGCAAAGGCGCAGAGAGCGCGGCTCGCGACAACGCGGTTGAACAGGCCCGCGAACTCGCAGACAGAATCGCAGATGCGGGCCAAGTGATCGTCGAACATGTGCATGGAGCCAACAAGGACACGCTGCTGGCGGCGATGGACGTCATCCGCGCGAAGCGTCCCGACGCAGCGACGATGCTGCTTTCTGGAAACATGGTGGAAAGCAAGGTCTTCATCGTCGCCGCTGTCCCGCCGCCGCTCGTCGGCCAAGGGCTGAAGGCGGGCGATTGGGTGAAGAAGGCCGCGACGATCTGCGGCGGCTCTGGCGGCGGCAGGCCCGACATGGCACAGGCCGGCGGCAAGGACCCGACGCAGATCGACAAGGCAATCACCGAGGCCCGCGCGTACGCGTCAGGCCTGCTGAACAATTCATGACCGGGGATCTACACCATGCCCGCGATCGCTCATTCAAGTGAAGCACGATCCGTGAACATCAACGCCCGCCATCCCGAACTCGCACGCTTCGTCAACGCCCGCGCCATCATGCGCGGCACGTTCACGCTCGCCAGCGGCCGCACGAGTTCGTACTACTGCGACGCAAAACAGGTCACGTTCTCCGGCGAAGGCCTCTCGCTGGTGATGGATGCGATGGTCAAGGAACTGCGCGATGTGGAGTTCGACGCGATCGGCGGCATGGACATGGGCGCGACGCCGCTCGCCGCCGCGGCCGCGATGCGGTTTCATCAACTTGGGCGCGATGTGCCATCGTTCGTCGTGCGCAAGGACGTGAAAGGCCACGGCACGAAGAAGGACGTCGAAGGCATCCTGCCGAAGTCTCCTTCGCGTCTGGTCATTCTTGATGACGTCATCACCTCGGGCGGTTCAATCATCAAGTCGATTGATGTCGTGCGCGAGAAGGGTCACCAGGTCGTGCTCGCCATCAGCATTCTTGATCGCGATGGCGGCGGCGCGGAGGCCTTGCAGGCCAAGGGCGTGAAGTATCAACCGCTGGTGACGATTGCAGAACTGGGCATCAGCAACGGTTGACCAAACTCGTGACGCGATTGCGCTCGTCGTGCCGTGGAATGGCCTTTCGTTCCTTCACGAACCATCACAAATGCCTGTTTCACAAGCCTTTACATCGCTCTGGTCGATGGACGTTCCTCGCCGCAATCGCGTCTAGGGCGGAATAATGATTGTGCCCGGGCGTTCCATACGCAGACGCGACAGCCGCCGCGCGGCATGCAATGATGCTGCGAGATGTCATCGCGAACTTTTTGCCATGCGCGGTCGTCGTCATGCGTGTCGCAATTGCTGAAACCGATTGATCATCGACGGTTGCTGCGTCCAACCAGCATCGACATGATTCAGGGATGAAGTTCGGTTGGCACGCTATAACATCAACATCACGATCATTCAACGATCACACTTGATCAAATCACACACAGGAGATTTCCGAACATGCGTTTGTCACACATCATGCTCACCACGCTCGCGCTGGGTCTGACGACTCTGCCCGCGCTCGCTCAGGACGACGCGCCTCCTCCTCCTCGCGGCGAAGGCGGCGCGGGCGGCCCCCCCGGCGGCGGCCGAGGCGGACGCGGCGGCGGCATGCCGCAGGCTTCGCCAGAGCAACTCAAGGCCGCGTACGAATCGCAAGCCAAGTACGTTTCCAAGACGGCAGGCTTCAGCGATGAGGAGACCGAAAAGGTCGTGATGACCTACCTCGACTCCCGCGCCAGCCAGACCAAGGCTCTTGACGACATGCGCACCAAACTGCAGGAACAGATGCGCCAGGGTGGCGGCGGCAACCAGGGCGCTGGCGGAGAAGGCAATGGACCCGACCGACGCGGCGCGATGCAGGAAGAAATGCAGAAGGCCATGGTCGAACTCAACAAAACCGAAAAGGCCAAGCTGCAGGGCGCGCTCAACGGCTTCCTCAAGCCCGAGCAGACCGCCAAGGTCATCGATTCACTGGGCTCGTTTGATCGCCAGTGGGACACGATCACCGTCGCCATCGACGGCTTGAAACTCGACGCCGACAAACAGACACAGGCGATGGGAATTTCCACGGAGTATTCCGCAGCTCTGGCCAAGGCTCGC
>CAZCGB010000323.1:0-4204 GCA_964498045.1 uncultured Isosphaeraceae bacterium | reverse complement strand
GACTTCCCGTTCATCGACCGCCCGCGCGACAGCAGTATTCGTGAGGGCTTACAGACGCTGCATGAACTCGGCGCGATCGACGAGCGTGGCGAATTGACCACTATCGGCACGCAACTGGCGAAGCTGCCGATCGACCCGCGTCTCGGCCGCATGATTCTGGAAGCCCGCAAGGAGCATTCCTTGCGCGAAGTGCTGATCATCGCGTCCGCATTGGCTGCGCAGGACCCGCGTGTGCGGCCGCTTGATCAATCGAACCTTGCCGACGCCGCCCACGTCGAGTTCACCGACGAGCATTCCGACTTCGTCGCCTACCTGAAGATTTGGGACTGGTGGCACGCGCAGGCGAAAAGTCTTTCCTCCAGCAAACTCCGCAAGTTGTGCGAAACGAAGTTCATCTCCTACATCCGCATGCGCGAGTGGCTGGACGTGCATCGACAACTGCACGCGCTGACGATGGCGGCCGGAATGAAATCTGATCCGAACCCAGCCCGCTTCGAGCACATTCACCGAGCGCTGCTGGCCGGGCTGCTGGGCAACGTGGGCATGAAGTCCGAGACGTTCGAGTATCTTGGCGTGAGTGATCGCCGCTTCGCGATCTTTCCCGGCTCGGCCCTGTTCAAGGCCCAGCCTCGCTGGGTGATGGCGGCTGAACTGGTCGAGACCACTCGCCTGTACGCGCGCAGCGTCGCGCGGATTCATCCCGAATGGATCGAGCGGCTGGCCCCGCACCTGGTCAAGCGCACGCACACCGCCCCGTACTGGAATCGCCAATCGGCTCACGTCGAAGCCCACGAAAAGGTCACGCTGCGCGGCCTGACCATCGTGCCCAAACGCCGTGTGCACTTCGGCTCGATCGATCTGCCGCTTGCGCGCGAGGCGTTCATCCAGCACGCGCTGGTGGAAGGGGATTTCGATACGCCCGAAGCGTCCACGCTGCGCGAGAACCGTGCGTTGATTCAGAGCCTGCGCGAAGCCGAGCACAAGGCACGCCGCCGCGACGTGCTGGCCGGGCCGGCGACGATGTTCGCCTTCTACGACGCCCGCGTTCCGCCGAGTGTCTGCAACGGGCCGGCCTTCGAGAAGTGGGTGCGCAAGGCCGAGCGGCGCGATCCGAACGTGCTGCGCATGCGGCGCGAAGATGTCATGCGCAGCGGGGCGTCTCTGGCGACGGAACTGGAATATCCAAACGATCTGGAGGTCGGCGGCGGGCTTCGATTGCCTCTGGAATACCGCCACGAGCCTGGCCACATCGATGACGGCGTGACGCTGATCGTGCCCGTCGAAGCCCTGCGCCAGGTGCACGAGAATCGCTGCGAGTGGCTGGTTCCGGGCATGCTGCGCGAGAAGATCGCCGCAATGATCAAGAGCCTGCCCAAGCAGTGGCGCGTCAACTTCGTGCCGGTTCCCGAGCATGCCGAGACGGTGGTGCGGAACATGCAGCATGGCGTGGGCGACCTGCGCGACGCGATCGCGCGCGAACTCGATCGCAGCACTGGCCATCGTGTGACGCGCGATGCATGGATGAGCGGTGGGGGAGTGGGGGCGCTTCCCGATCACTTGCGAATGAATTTCCGCGTCATCGGCTCCAAGGGCGAGGTTCTGGCGACCGGCCGCGACCTTGATGCGCTGCGGGCCCGCATCGGCGCGGCGGCTTCCGACGTGCTGACCATGCCGATCGACGAACGATGGGCGACTCGCACTGGCCTGACGTGTTGGGAATTCGACGACCTGCCCGAAAGCGTGTCGCTGTCGCGCGCGGGCCTAAACGTGCTGGCGTATCCCGCCATTGTCGATGAAGGCGAAACCGTCGGCGTGAAGGCGTTCGACACGTCGATCGCCGCCGAGCGCGCCATGCGCGTCGGCCTGCGTCGGCTGTTCGCCTTGCAGGTGCGCGATGAACTGGCGATGCACATCGAGTACCTGCCGGGCATCGACCAGATGCGCCTGCACGCAGCGCCGCTGATGTGGGGGCGAAGCGATCTCAAGCGCGATCTGGTTGATCTGGTCGTCGACCGCGTATTTCTGCGTGATGTCCCGAATGTCCGCAGCGGCGTGGAGTTCCGCCGACGGCTGGAAGCCGGCTGGGATCAACTCTGGCCGGCCACGACCGGAGTGACGGATGTCGTGGCTCGTATCCTCGCTCTGCATCACGACGTCTCGTTGCGTCTGGAAGGCGCGGCGGAGAATGACCTCCTGCGCCCCGCGGCCGACGACATGCGCGAGCAACTGCAAGGCCTCTTCGCGGCCGGTTTCCTTCTCTCCACGCCCTATCGCTGGCTGCTGGAATTTCCGCGCTTCCTGAACGCGATGGTGATCCGACTTCAGAAACTCACCAACGCGGGCCTGCGGCGCGACATCGACGCGATGCAGGTCATCCACGACTTCCAGCAGCGCTGGAGCGAGCGGCACGGCCGCAACCAGGCCGTCGGCCGCATCGAACCCGCGCTGGATGAGTTCCGCTGGCTGATCGAGGAACTGCGCGTCTCGCTCTTCGCCCAGGAACTGCGCACCAGCGTGCCGGTGTCAGCGGCGCGGCTGGAGAAAGCGTGGGCGTCGATCGACTGACGGCGTTGATGATGGACGATGAGACGCCGGGCCAGACGCAAGAAAGCCCCGGATCGCGCGTGTCGCGCGCATGCCGCCCGATCCGTGTCTTCCTCCTGCGTCGTCAGACCCGGAGTGTCGCCATCACTTCTTCATTTCGCACAGGTACAGTTCGTTGCCGTCGAGGTCGGCGAAGAACGCGAGTTTGATCGGGTCATCGACGACGACCGGCTGGCCGCTGATGCGTTCGTCAAAATTCACGCCGCGCGATTGCAGTTCCCGCACCACTTCGTCGATGGGCTGGGTGACCATCAGGCACACCTGGATGGACCCGCGCGTGCCGGGCTTGCCGGCGTTCTTCGCCTCGGGATGCAGGCCGATTTGCAGGCCGTCGCCGGCGTCGATCATCGCGAAATGCGGACCCGCCTGGTACATGAGTTTCAGGCCGAGCGTCTGCGTGTAGAACGCGACCGCCTTGTCCACATCGCTGACGAAGATGGTGGGCCCGCCGCCGGAGGTGAGAGATGTTGAAGCGGTGGCGGTGGAGGTGGTCATGCGTGCGCTCCTGATGGGTGATGACATGGTATCGCGCGGGATTGGGAACCTGGCGAAAACCCGGGCCGACGCTGACCTCCGACGCTTCGCTGCGCGGCGTCGGAGGCCTCGCTTTGGCCCGGCTTGGTTCCCTTGAGTTTCCTTTCGCATGGCTCCACGACGGAGGCGTGCGGTGAGTCACTCAGCCCGCGGATGCCGGCCGGGTGGTCGGCGAGACGCGCGTGATGATGCTCGTGCCTGTGTCGCTCGACGCACCGTCTTCATCCTCGCCGCGGCTGGTGCTGGGATAGGAGATGCGGCTGTGGTAGATCGCCTGAAGGCGGCTGATCATCGCGTCCTGAATCAGCGCAAGTTCACGAAACGTCAGTTCGCAATCATCGAACTGGCCGTCGTGCAGGCGCTTGGCCGCGAGCTTGCGCACAAGGTTCTCGATGCGGCTGGGGTTGGGCTCGGGCATGGCGCGGGCGGAACTTTCCACGGCGTCGGCCAACATCAGCACCGCGGCTTCCTTCGTGCGAGGCTTGGGGCCGGGATAGCGGTACTCCACTTCGGCCACGGTCTCTTCCTTCATCTCGGCCTTGCTCTTCGCCGCGTGATAAAAGTACTCAACCAGCGTCGTGCCGTGGTGGCTTTCGATGAAGTGCTGCAACGTGCGCGGCAGGTTGTACTCGCGCGCCAGCTCGATGCCATTCTTCACGTGGCCGATGATCACCAGCAGACTCATCGCGGGCGAGAGCTTGTCGTGCTTGTTGACGCCGCCGGCCTGATTCTCAACGAAGTACTCCGGCTTGTTGATCTTGCCGACGTCGTGATACATCGCGCCGACGTACGTGAGCAGGCTGTCGGCACCGATGGCTTCCGCGGCGGCCTCGGCGATGCTCGCCACCTGCAAGGAGTGGTTGTAGGTGCCCGGCGCGCGCTGCTGCAGTTGCCGCAGCAGAGGACGCTTGGGATCGCGCAGCTCGGCGAGCGTCATGCCCGTGGTGATGTCAAAGATGCGCTCGACGCTCGGCAGGAGGCCGAGCACGAGGAAACTCACGCCGAAGCTCGTCAGCGTGGCGGAGAGCGCCATCACGAGGATCTGCTGCATCGCGCCGGGAATGCG
>CAZCGB010000322.1:0-4215 GCA_964498045.1 uncultured Isosphaeraceae bacterium | reverse complement strand
CGACCACTATTCCCTTGACGACTACACGCCCAATCACATGTGGATCGGCAAGAGCCTCTGCGGCGGACGCATCGGCACCGTTTCGTTCGGACGCTACGACGTCATCGGCGACTTCAAGGGCATTCCCATCGTCGATCGCGATGGCGGACACTGCACCACCGCCGTCAAGGTCCGCCGCAACGGCGCGACGCGGGAACTGTGGGTCCGCGATCCTGGTTCTGATGAAGGCGATGACACCACCCAATCGCCCTTCGAGAACACCATCTGGACCGTGACTGATCTCACCATCATCGAAATGCCTGACATGGACATGAAGACCATGACGGCGATCAACTACACGCCCGGCCAAACGCCGATAAGGCTCATCGACGGCCACCGCACGCTGACACCCGCCGCGTGTTACTCGTGGGATTCGTCCCTTGGCGCGGTCGTGTTCGTCTCGCCGCTGTCAATGCTGAATCCGACCGCTCCGCCGCCGACGCACTTTCCATCCCCCACCGCCGCGCCGATCCTCTCGCTTGCCTGGCAGGACCTGACCGGCGAGATCCTGGTCGTGTGCTCCAGCGAAGTCGCACCGACATCGCTGCACGCGATTGATCCGCTGACCGGCACGTCCCGCCCGATTCCCACGGCGATCGCGCCTACGCTCGTCGCCACCGGCCGCGGCAAGAACGCGTACGTCTCCAGCGGCGATGAGATCATGGTGGTGTTCATCCCCGGCGTCACCCCGCCGGCTACGCCGCGCCCGCTGCCCTTCACCGCGCATGCCATCGCCTTCGACGACGCCCGCGACGATGTCGCGCTGGTTTCACGGACCTCCCGAAAGCTCATGCGCATCGATCGTTCGCTCGCGGGCGTGATCTCGGTACGCGACATTCCCAGCACCGTGCCCATGGGCACGCGCATCCAGATCGCCATCAATCCCAAGGAGAGCGGCGTGGTGTATCTCTGGAGCGACGCATCGACGTCGATATGGCGGCTGGTTCCGCCGGCGACGGGCACATTGATGACCGCCACGGCCCTGAGCCTGACCGCCGCGCCCCAGCCGCGCAGCCTCGACTTCACCGATCAGGGTCACATGCTGGTGAGCAACAACGGCTCGCTTGTCGAGTTCCAGCCCGGCAGCGCGACCGGCACGTGGACGGTCGACACCACTTCCGTCTTCGCCGGCAAGCCCGCCGCCCAGAACTTCCGCGTCATGCGCAGCCGCAGCAACTTCGAAGTCGGCGTGCACGACACGCCCGGCTGGACGACCAACATCGATCCGATCAATCTGCCGACGTTTCCCGTCGCGCCCGAATGCGCGGCCGACATCGCGCCCAACCTGAACATCGACAACATGGTCAATGTGAGCGACCTACTAGCGGTGATCATGGCATGGGGGCCGTGCGCTTCGCCAGTGCGCTGCGTCGCTGACATCAACGACGATGTCGCGGTGAATGTGGCGGACCTTCTGGCGGTGATCACGGCATGGGGGCCGTGCCCGTGAGGCCCTGCTGGGCGATCTCAACATCGAAGAATCGCGACGCCGCATTCGGCGGGTCCGATTGAAGCATGTTCCGCACGCGATGCGCTGAGGCCGCATCGCGTGCGATCATGAAGAGGAACCCGCCGCCGCCCGCGCCGGGAAGTTCCCAGGCGGACAAGTGCGGACGCACCTGTTCGATGAGCGCATCAATGACGGGCGTCGTCGCGCCGGGATCGATGGCCTTCTTGAGTTCCCAATACTCAAGCACGCCGCACGCGAAGGCGTCCATATCGCCTTTGATGAGATCGTCTCGCATCCGAACCGCGCCGTCGCGAAGGCGTTTCACGATGGAATGCATCTCTGATCCGCCGCGCAACCAGCGCCAGACGACGTTCTGCAGGATGTCGCGGGCGAGGCGCTGCAGGCCGGTGGAGTACAGCAACACGCGTTCGCGCCAGAAATCGGCGGGAATGTTCAGCGCGATCTCGGTCGGGACCTGCTGGGAGCCGGGATTGGTCGTGAGGAGTTTCGCGCCGCCAGTGATGCCGCCGGCCTGATCCTGCCAGCCGCCCGCGGTGGACATCATCTGCTCCAGCGCGCTGGTCCGGGCGATGAGCTGTTCGCGCGAGAGGTGTTTGCCGGTCACGCGCGCCAGGCAGTCGAGCGTGGCCGCGCCCAGGATGGAACTCGCGCCCAGGCCCGAACCCTTGGGCAGATCGGAGGCGATCGTGAGTTCTATGCCGCCCCCAAGCGCATCGAGCCATTCAGTCAGCGATTCGTCAGGACTCGATGGCGCAATGCCCGAGAGCACCAGCGCAGCCTTGGGCAGTGCGGCCCAGTCACGCGGATCGCGGTGCGCACACACCTGCTCCGCGTGATGAAGCTCGGTCGATTGATCGAGGTCAACGCTTCGGATTCGGATCAGGCGATCGTCAACGATCCTGGCCTCAGCGGAGATCGGCTGTGCGCCATCCAGCAGCACCGCGACGTTGACAACGCAGCCGCCCACATCATTGCAGATCGGCGGCGTGTCGGACCATCCGCCGGCGAGATCAATGCGCACGGGCGCTGACACTTGAAACTTCCGGCCGCGCGCGACTGCCGCCCTTCGAGGCCGCTCGGAAATCTGCACATGCACGCGAACTCGTTCAGCGACGCGGCGGAAGGCGAGTTCGCGTTCGATGCCCGCGCGATGATTGAGCAATCGACGGTGATTGACGTTCGCCATGATCTCGGCGGCGGACACGTTCCGCTCTTCGGAACGCGGGTTCGGCGCCGCGAGCATCGCCAAGGCGTGCTCGACAGCACTGGTCGCCGAACCCACTCGCCACATTCGTGCTGACCACAGCGTTCGATCATCGTCCTCGCGCCAGCATCTTGGATCGATCGTGTCAAGCGAACGGCCTGCGAACGTGCCACCATCCTCTGATGTCGACTTGAAATCATCGTCGATTCCGAATGCCAAGGCCGTCCATTCATGTGCGCCGACCGGCAGACACACCAGACCCGCACTGGAGGGAAGAGCGATTCGCGCATCGCATTCGCGCGGCACGCCGACGACGACGTTGTCACCGGCCAACGCCAGGTCGTGTCGCATCCAACACGACTCAATGGCGCTGCGACCTGAGATTTGCGCAGGGCATTCGAAGATCGAAGGCAGCGCACGAACATCCTTGCGCTGCGGACTTTCAGGCTCGCCAAGGGCGCGCATGAGATCGGGATCGGTGAGCCGTTCAAGCAACTCGCGCGTGCTGCCGATGTGGAAGAACAGCGAATCAGGGACGATTCGCAGGCGCAATGCGCCGCCGCGCAGGGTGTGCAGAAACGCCGCCGCCTTCGGATCGGGCATGACCGGCGGGCGTGTTCCCACCAGCTCGGGCAGCATGTGAGCGTAGAAATCAACCGTCGGCGGAGCGCTTTCGAACATGCCGCTGTGCTGTGCATCGCACAACCATTGAGCGGCGTCGCGCGCGGGCACGAACGCCAGACCAAGATCGATCAGGGCGCGATTCTCCGCGTCAATCGCGTGCCGTTGGCGCATCGTCGCGGCGTCGGGCTTTTGCAGGACCTCGCGCGCGAAGCCCGCCGCATCCGCCACGAACACGCCGTGCCGCGCTGCGCGGGCGAGAGGTCCCGGCGACGCCACCGCGACGACGTGATCATCATCAAACCGCAGCCGATGCTTCGCCACACCCAGCAGCACATCCCCTGACGCGATGACCACGCCGCCTGCCTTGGGAACGTCGATCGATGTCAGGTCCTTCACGATCAGATCGAAGAGCGAGAGTGTCGTCAGTCTCTGATCGTCCATCGGCAGCGGCGTGAAGATCTTGCCTTGGGCGGCATACGCCGGAAGCCGGCGACTGTCGCCGCCGGAATGGATGACCAGCACGCGCCGCCCGGCCAGCGCGTCTTCATAGGTGATTGTCGCATCGCGCCGTTCGCGACGGATTCGCCGCACCAGCGCGCGGAGCGCGAGCAGCGTCGCTGTGCCCGAGCCGACGCGCCGGCCGCCGGGGTCGGGACTCACGAGGGCGTGATTCATGTGTTCCAACGGCCCGCTCCGGCCGCGCTGCCGCAGTTGCATCGCATACCCGCGCGCCTGGGCGCGATTGGCGGCTGTGAGAATGAGATCGAAGGATGACACGAGTGGATTGCGTCGATCGTTCACCGCATCGTTCGCGCCCGCCACTGATCGAGCGCGACAGCAAGGATGATGATGTGGCCGACGATGATCTCCTGCACCC
>CAZCGB010000321.1:0-4219 GCA_964498045.1 uncultured Isosphaeraceae bacterium | reverse complement strand
GTCGCCTCGGGAGGCAAGTACATCGAGAAGGATGAGCGCGACATCCCCGACACGTTCATCATGACGGTGGACTATCCCAGCGAGCACACCATCGTGCTCGCCAGCGTGATGACCAACGACAACGGCATCGACACCATCATCCGCGGGCAGCACGGCACGATCTCCCTGGCCGACAACGCCATCGAGCTGCGCGAACAGGGCACGTGGTGGCCAGAGTTCCGCAAGAGCAACGCGGACCTCGCGCCGGAGGCGCCCGCGACGCAACCCAGCGACAAGCCTGCATCGGCGTGGAGCATGGAGAAGAACGACAAGGGCGAGGAGAAGCCCGTTCCCGCGCCGGGGCAGGCGACGGTCAGGATTCCCACGCAGCCGCGACCGGATCACATGGGACACTTCCTCGGCGCGATTCGCGGCGAGTGCGAAGTCGCCTGCAATGTCGATCTCGGCTGCTCGACGATGGTGGCGATCAAGATGGCGGTGGAGAGCTACCGGAACGACAAGGCGTTGTTGTGGGATCCGAATACGGAGAAAGTCATTGGGCTGTAGCGGAGATGGGCAATGCCGACGGCCTTGCACGGAACGCCGTTGTCTCCAACGCAGAATCTGATCGTTGGCTGCGGGATCATGCTGGCTGTGATCGTGTATTGCGCGCTAAAGGCGCAGCAGTACTATCGGCGAGGCCGGGCAACCTTTGGTCGATGGGGTCGACGCGGCAAGGGGCAGCCCATGACCTTTCCCTCTTGGATTGCTTGGATGATCGCTTTTTTCAATTTTGGATTGTGTGCGGTTCTCAACGGATACGCCAGGGCGATTTCCAACAATGCAGTGCTGAGCGTATTGGTTTCGAGCTTCGGGCTCTTGTTCGTATGCGGCGCGATTGATGGATTTCGAGGCTGGTGGAAACGTGGACAACCCGTCGAGATCGTGTGCCGTTGTCCGCATTGTCGGTTCAGGCTTGATTTCAGAGTGTGGCGATCGTGCACCTGCCCAAACTGTGGCCAGCTCATCGATTGACGATTGGCCGTTCGTTGGGGGATTCAGTCGTCTCGCACCGCCCTACAATCGCGGCCTTGTCACAGGAGCCGCCCCAGCCCAATCGCGAGCCGCAAACGCGCGAACTCGCGACGGCGATCGATCCCGATGTGCCGTCCGGCGCTCTGGGCGGGGGGGTGATCGAGGACGTCGAAGCCGGCATCGACAGCGAAGGCGCGATCAGGTCCGGCAAACTCGCGGGCAAAAGCATGTGGGCGGCGATCTGGATCCTCGCGATGCCCGTGCTGTTCCAGCAGTTCATGCAGGCGTGCGTCGGGCTGGTGGACAAGATGCTCGCCGGCCGCCTGCCCGAGACGATCGTCAAGCCCGCAATGGACGCCATCGGCATCGGCTCGTACGTCGGCTGGCTGATCGGCGTGGCGATGGTGGGGGTGGGGATCGGCGGCGGCGCGATGATCGCGCGTTCGATCGGCTCGGGCGACACGCTTCGGGCGGGGCGCGCGCTGGGTCAGGCGGTGAACCTGAGCATCTGGTGGGGCGCGGTGGTGGGCGTGGCGATGTGGTTTGGCGCGGGGCCCCTGGCCGATGCGTCGAAACTCTCGCCCGAGGCGCGCGTGTACTGCCTGCAGTACGTTCGGGCGCTGGCGATCGCCATGCCCTTCACTGGCGTGATGATGGTGGGCAGCATGTGCCTGCACGGTGCGGGCGAGACGACGCGGCCTTCGCTGATCGCCATCTGCGTGAACGTCGTCAACATCGTCTTCGCCTACGCGCTGTCGGGCGTGGACATCAAGGTCGGCCAGCATGTCCTCCACAATCCGTTTCCGTTTCACTGGGACGTGGTGGGCATCGCGGTGGGCGCGGCGCTGAGCGCGATGGTCGGCGCGGTCGCCACGCTCTGGATCATGTTCCGTGGTGTGAAGGATTTGAAACTCGAATGGCGGAACATGGGGCCGGACTGGTCGATGGCCTGGCCGATCATCCGCATGGGCATTCCCAACTTCTTTGAAGGCCTGGCGATGTGGGGCGTGAATCTGTTCGTGATCACCTTCATTGGCCAGATCGCCAAGCGCGGCTTGGAAGAAGGCGGCGGCGAGGGCCTGCAGGGCGCGCACATCATCGCCATTCAATGGGAAGCGCTGAGCTTCCTGCCCGGATTCGCAATGGGGACCGCGGCGGGCGCGATGGCTGGGCAATACCTCGGCGCGAAGAACCCGCAGATGGCGCAGCGGAGCGTGATCGCCTGCGCAGGAGTCGCGGTGGCGATCATGGGCAGCATGGGCGTGCTGTTCATGACGTCTGGGCGAATGCTGACGTCTGTGATCAGCAGCGAAGAAGTGTTCCTGCGCCACACGCCGCACCTGTTGTTCATCTGCGGCACGATCGAGATGCTCTTCGCGCTGGCGCTGGTGTTCCGCCAGGCGTTGCGCGGCGCGGGCGACGCCATGGGGCCGTTCGTGATCACTGCGATATCGAGTTATCTGGTCCGTCTGCCGCTGGCGTGGTACTTCGGCATCCATCTACAGATGGGAATCGAAGGCATTTGGATCGGCATGTGCTTGGAGATCGTGGTTCGTGCGGGGCTTTTCTCGGCCCGTTTCTTCCAGGGCAATTGGAAACGCATTCAACTCTGACTTGGACACGAAGCGGAAACGGGGTCGGAGGAATGCGGCGAACCCGAATCGATCTGCGCTGCGTGCCAGACGACGATGTGTGCGCGCTGACCGCCTCGGTTTTTATCGCCTCAGGAATCCCGGCGCTCTGGGCAATTCATGGGGATTGTCGGCTGACGAACTGCTGCGGAAATCCCCCAGTTTCGCAGGTTTGCTTGCCTACCCCCGCCCTCCGATTCGACGATGGACACGACCGGGCAATTGTGCCCGGCATGGCCTTTGGATCGGAGGGTTTGACCGATGTTCCACCGCCAAGCTCGTGTGACCAATGCACTTACGTCGCCCAGGAAGTTTTTTCACCAGTTTGTTTGGACTTTGATCGGGTTGTGTGCCATACTCCCGGCCATGGCTACGACAACTCAGGTGGATGCGGGCACAAAGGTCGTCAATTCTCGCCGCGACCCGGTGTACGTGCAGGTTCGCGTGGATGCGCCTCAAGCATGGATGGCCATGCCTAGCGCGTATGCCCAAGTGAAAGAGGACCTGGTTCGCGATCTCGGCAGAGCTGCTGATCAGAACCCCCAGCGCGTGATCACCCTGCGCGTGGCTGAGCAGCAGTTTCAATTCGAGCGTCTTCCCAACAGCGTGCGCAACGCCATTGCCGCGATCAGTGGCGATGAAGCACCCAAGAACTTCTACGAGCGCCGGCTTGCCGCGCTGCTCAAGGACGCGATGGATGAGGTTCGTCCGAATCGTCAGCCGTTGATGCTGAGCGTCTTCGGCCTGCCGCTGGAAGTGCGTGGCGACGATGAGGCGGCTGACATCACCAACCGCAATTACCGCGAAGTCATCGGCGCGATGGAAGTCGTCGTTGCGCCGCGCACGCTTCTGCTCCGCGGCGGAGACCCCGGCGCGGCGGCTCGCGCGGCCATGCCCAAGGCGTTCGCTCACGCCAACGGCCGGCCGGTCGTCTTCAAGACCAACAACGGTTGGAAGATCGCTGCAGTCACCGAGGGTCCGCAGAACCCTGATCAGGGCGGTTCGCAGAGATTGCAACTGAACGGCCCGACGACGCTTCCTCCCGAGGCGCCCATGTCGCCTTTGAACCTGTTGATCGCGGCATGGGGCATGAGCAATTCGATCTGGGACCTGAACCATGACGGCACCGTGAACGTGACGGACCTTCTGCTCCTGATCAACAACTGGGCCATGTACGCGCCGCTCGCCAACGGCGGTTCAGGCGGATCCGGTTCCACCGGCATCGCCCAATGGGTGAATCCGCCCAACGAATATGTCCATGGCTCAGGCGTTGACATTGAACTTGCTCTGCTTCCCGACGCTCCGGCCGGCGTGCATGTGATCTTCCAGACGTGGTCCGACGTGACCAATTCAATCGAGGGCGTGTATCAGGATTGGGATGCGCCGTTCGCGTATCCGGCCAGTTCGCTCGACCAGGTCACTGTCGGCGGCGGCGAAATCCAGGCGCTTGTGCGCGATTCCAATGCCCAGGTACTCGCGACGATTCGCTCCAATGTCGCATTCGTTGCACCTGAACCCCCAACGACGCCGCCGACCACTCCTCCCACGACTCCTCCGACGACTCCGCCGACCAC
>CAZCGB010000320.1:0-4238 GCA_964498045.1 uncultured Isosphaeraceae bacterium | reverse complement strand
TGGCTTCGACGGCGTCATCGATGACCTGATCGAATGCCGCCGCCAGCGGCGCAAGCGCCGACCGCTGCTGTTCGGTGAGGTGCGGCTGGAGGAGGGCCTTCTCATACGGCGAGGTCGTGTTGACCAGCACCGGCAACATGTTGAAATACTGGACCTTGCCGTTCATGCCGCAGATGAACGCCTTCCGCATCGGCCGGAATGTGGCGGCGGGCAGCTGCGACTGCAGCGACCGCAGCGTGCGCTCATTGAGCGCGATGAGTTCCTTCATCATGGCATGCTGGCGCCGCTCGCCTTCATTGCTCAGCGGCTGGACGACTTCGTAAGGCTCGAACGAGTCCTTGTTCTCCTCACGCCGCTTCTCCGTCCAGCCCGCCTGCTCCCATGCGTCGAACATGATGTCCATCTGCCGGAAGTATTCGTCGACGAACGCGTCGAACCGCGCGGTGAGCGTTGATTCATACGCCGCGAGCGTGGCGTCAACGCCCGCCATCTGCTCGGCGGGCAGGGCCATTTCTCCGATCAACTCTGACAGGTCCACCGGCTGGGCATCCATCCACGACCAGACCCCATCGACCTGCATGGCGCGTTCGCGCTGACGCATTGCGCGCACGCGCGGCAATCGAGCCACCTGCTCCTCGGCGATCAACGGTATCATCGCATCAAAGAACCGGTCATCCGTCGCGGCGATCTGCTGCAGCATCCGTCGCTTGCCAGCCTGGTACGACCGGGTGTACACCACGCCCTGCGATTTGATCCATTGGTCGATCTCTGTCTCACGCAACTTCTGAAACTCGGCCCGATACGCCGCGTGCAGTTCATCGAGCGCGTGCCGCTGCTGCGGGCTGAGGTTGAGCATGTCGGCGTAGATCATCAGCCGCATGCCCGTGATGGGGTCGGGCAGTTGGCCGCGGGTGCCCTGGGCGCGCACGACCGATGCGAGGACCAGCGCCAGCGTCAACGCCGCGATGCGCGCGATGCACGTTCGATTTCGCATGCGGCTTGCGCGCATGCGCATGAGTGTATCGGATGCGACGAGGCAAGCCCCATGACGAAATGCATGGCAGGCTCGCGCTCAATGCGCGTTCGGATGCACAAAACCTCGGAACACCGTCAGCCCCAGTATGCGCAGGTCGAACAGCAGGCTCCAGTTTCGGATGTAGAACAGATCGTACTGCAATCGTTTCTTGAGGCTGGTGTCGCCGCGCAGGCCGTTGATCTGGGCCCAGCCGGTGATGCCGGCCTTGACGTTCTGGCGGAGCATGTAGCCGCGCCAGTCCTCGCGGAAGCGTTGGATGAGTTCCGGCCGCTCGGGACGCGGGCCGACGAGGCTCATCTCGCCCAGCAAAACGTTGAACAGTTGCGGCAATTCATCAAGGCTGGTTCGCCGCAGCAGCTGGCCCATGCGCGTGATGCGCGGGTCGTCCTTCTTGGTCCAGGCGTCGGTGCCGGCGTCCGCGTCGCGAAACGCCTGCACTTCGGCGTCGATGTGATGCATGGTGCGGAACTTGAACAGCATGAAGCGCTGGCCGTTGAGGCTCATGCGCTCCTGCCGGAAGATCACGGGCCCCTTGCCGCTGCATCGAATGATGGCCGCGATGATCGCCATAGGAACGGCGAAGACCAGCAGCGCCGCGAGCGCGCCGACAAGGTCAAGCGAGCGCTTGGTGAAATGTCCCCAGCCGTTGAGCGGGCTCTCGCGCACCGAGAGGATCGGCATGCCGTCGAGCTCGCTGATGGCCATGTTCATCGGCATGTACTTGGGGTTCATGTCGGGAACGATGCGCACATCGACAGGGAACTTCTCCAGCCGCATGAGCAGTTCCGGCAGCGTCGCAGCCATGCGCGCGGGGAGCGCGAGCACGACGCCGGAGATGTCGTTGTTGAGCAGCGTCTCTTCGAGGTCGTTCAGGCCGCCCATCACGGGCAGGCCCATGCTTTCGGTCTTGACCGTGGTGGGATGATGACTGATGAAGAACGCGGGCGTGATGCCTGTCCATGAATTGCGGCCCAGCGTGTGCACGACGACCTGCCCGAGCCGGCCGTTGCCGATGATCGCGACGTGGCGCAGGTTCCAGCCGCGCGATCGCAGGTAGCGCAGCATGTTGCGGAAGGCGAAGCGCCAGGCGAGCAGAAGCACCGCGCACGTGGCGGCGTAGAAGCCCCACTGCGATCCCGAGAGATATCGGATCGGCAGTTCGCGGCCGAGCGGGTCGAACCGCTCCTGCCAGAGCCAGTGCCGCAGCATCGTGGTGGCGGCGATGGTGAGCATCACGCCGATGACCACGGCCTTCACCACGGCGTAGGCTTCGAGGAAGAACCGCTGGTCGCGCCGCGCGCGATACAGCCCTGCCGACACCATCGCGCCGATCATCAACGGCGCGGCGACGAGGAAGGGCACGCCATGGGTGTTGTAGGAGATGATCTTGTCAGCCGGCGGATCGAGATACGCCAGCCAGTCGAAGCGCATGTTGTAGGCGAGGATGGTCGCCAGGATCACCAGCGCAGCGTCGGCGGCGATCAGCACACTTCGAAAGAATCGATGTTGCTTGCGTAACACGCGAGGCGAATTCCATCCATCGCACGACGGCCGTCAAGGCCGCGTGCATTCAATGATCAATCATGCCAGGTGGACCACCATGATCGCACACGTCGCGGAAAGGTCGAATCGCCTGCCGCAAGTGGCTGCACGAACGCGCGTTCCAACCGATCAATCATCGGTCCATGGTGGTGATTTTCTCGGATTTATCAACTCCGAGGCCAGCTGATCCAGGGCGGCACGGCCTTGGGGCGAGAGCGTAGGCGCGGCCGGGGCGACGATCTGCGCCACAACGTAGAAATCGCCAGTATTGCCCTTGGCATCCGCGATGCCCTTGCCCCGCACGCGAAGTTTCTGCCCGCTGGATATTCCCGCTGGAACCTTCACATCCACCGAACCCTCTTTCAGAAGCGGCACGCTGATGGTCACGCCTTTGACGGCCTCGGCGATGGTGAGCGGCGCATCGATCAGCAGATCGAGGCCTTCGCGGCGGAAATAGGGATGCTGCCCGACCTCGACAGTCAGGATGAGGTCACCGGCTGTCCCGCCTGCGGGGCTCGGATAGCCCTTGCCTTTGATGCGGAGCTTGCCGCCGGATTCCATTCCCGGCGGAATCTTGACGTTGATTTCCGTGGCTTCGCCGCCAGGCCCCCCGCCGCCGCTGAACCGCAATTGCTCGCTTCCGCCTAGAGCAGCAGTCATGAACGTGACCGTAATGGTGTGCTCAATGTCGCGGCCTTTCGCCGGTGCAGGACGCGGACCAGCGCTGCGAGCACGTCCGCCTGCACCCATTCCGGCACCCGCTCCACCCATGCCGGCGCCGCCGAACATTTGTTCAAAGACACTTGCAAAGTCGCCGGCGTCGAAATCCGCGCCCTCGACTCCGCCGCCGCCGACATTCGTCCAGGTCGTTCGCCCCGCGCGTCCGCCGGCGCCACCACCCCAACCCGCTCCTGAACCAGTTCCGCCAGCAGCGCCCGCGCCGACTCCGGCATGGCCGAAGCGGTCATACGACTTGCGCTTCTCGTCATCCGACAGCACGTCATAGGCTTCCTGCACTTCGCCGAATTTTTTGGCGGCGTCGGGCGCCTTGTTCATATCGGGATGCAGTTGCCGCGCAAGTTTGCGATACGCCTTGCGAATCTGATCGGCGTTGGCCCCGCGCTCCAGTCCGAGAACTTCATAGTAATCGCGAGGTTGTTTGCTCATCACCACGATTCCGCCAAGGGAATGCGGCGTGAGTATAGGCGATCGATTCAGTCGCGCGGCTTGGATGGAGCTGGCGCAACGGGACCCGGCTTGCGCACCTGGCGCGGCGAGTCGGTCAGGTTGCCATCACCATCCAGCGGAATCTGATCGGCGGCGTCGTAGTATTTCACCTCGACGATTCGGCGCAGATAACTCACTGCGTAGCGACCGTCGGGAAGCTGATCGACCTGCAAAAGCGTCGGCGGCATGTCGCCCATGACGTACGGGGCCTGCATGTACTTCTGCAGGTGTTCTTCGGGCGTGGCATTCACAAGGCGCGCATCAGTCTGCATTCCGCCGGGGCCGGCGTCTTGCATGCGTGCGTGACCGGACCAGATGCTCGAACCCCACACGGCCGCGAGCGCCAGTACCGCCGCCCAGCCCGTGGCGGCCATCCACCATGGCCAGCGCGCAGCCTGTGTGAATTGGCCGGCATGGCTGTGCTCGATGGGCG
>CAZCGB010000319.1:0-4245 GCA_964498045.1 uncultured Isosphaeraceae bacterium | reverse complement strand
TGATGATGTCATCAGCATGGGCGGCACGCTGATCCGGCTGTGCGATCAGAAGCACGACGTGCATGTCGCCTATCAGACGTCAGGCAACATCGCCGTGTGGGATGAATCGGCGCTGCGGCACGCCGATTTCGTCAGCGAGTGCGCCGCGACGTTCGGCGTCGCTGCGCAACTGGCTGAAGGCGTTGAGCAGCGCATCGAGCGCTTCATCGCGGGGAAGAAGCCTGGCCAGATCGACTCGACCGAATTGCAGCAGATCAAGGGCCTGATCCGCCGCACGGAAGCCCGGGCGGCGGCGCGATACTCCGGCGTCAATCCCACCAACATCCACTTCCTCGATCTGCCGTTCTACGAGACCGGCCGGGTGCGGAAGAAGCCGATCGGCGAGGAAGATGTGCGCATCACCGCGGCGTTGCTGGAGAAGGTTCAGCCGCACCAGATCTACTGCGCGGGGGACCTGAGCGATCCGCATGGCACGCACCGCGTCTGCCTCGCGATCGTCGCTCGCGCGCTCACGCATCTTGCCCAGCAGTCCTGGATGAGGCACTGCACGGTCTGGCTGTACCGCGGCGCGTGGCAGGAATGGGGGCCGGAGGACATTGAGATGGCGGTCCCGCTTTCGCCCGATGAGGTCCAGCGCAAGCGCATCGCCGTCCTCAAGCACGAGAGCCAGAAGGACTATGCGCTGTTTCCCGGCCCGAGCGATCGCCGTGAATTCTGGCAGCGGGCCGAGGACCGCAATCGCCGCACCGCGCAGGTGTACGACAGCCTCGGATTGGCCGAGTACGAGGCGATGGAAGCGTTCGTGCGCTGGAAGCCGGAAGACTGGCACGGCGTGGCGGTGGGAGAATGAGGGCGCTGGTCCGCGTCGTGCTGCTTGCCATGATGCTGCAACTCGACGGCTGCAGCTGCCTGCAGGCGTCGCGCGTCAAACCGCCGGCGGGGTTCGTCGCGCTGTTCAACGGCCGCGAACTTGACGGCTGGCGCGGCTTGCCGGGCGATTTGCCGGCGGTGATGAACATGACGCCGACGCAACGGGATGCGGCGCAGGACGCCGCCGATGAACGCATGCGCGATCACTGGCATGTGAAAAAGCACGGCGTGCTATGGTTCGACGGCGAAGGCGACAACCTCTGCACCGTCGGCAATTACGGCGACTTCGAGCTGCTCGTCGATTGGCGCATCCCCAGGGGCGGCGACAGCGGCATCTACATCCGCGGCAATCCGCAGGTCCAGATTTGGGACAATCCCGTCGGTTCGGGCGGTTTGTACAACAACAAGCATCATCCATCGAAACCGCTGCTGGTCGCTGACAAGCCCATCGGCGAGTGGAACACGTTCCGCATTCGCATCGTGGGCGATCGCGTGACGGTGCATCTCAACGACGCGCTGGTCGTGGACGAAACGCCGATGGAGAACTATTGGGAGCCCGGCAAACCATTGCCCGCGATCGGGTCGATCGAACTGCAGGCGCACGGCGGCCCATTGGAGTTTCGCAACGTCTTTGTTCGCGAGATTCCTCACGCGGAGCGAATCGGCGACGAATGACGCATGCCAGCAGGCAGGCACGACTGGGCGTCGATGTCGTATGCTGTGGCGATGAATCGCATCGCCGCCGCCGCGTCACTCGCTTCCGTCATCGCCGTCGCATCGAGCGCCATTGCGCAGCAGGCTTCCGTGACCGCTCCACCGGCTGCGCCAGCCGCGCCGAAGTCCGAGCCATCGACGATCGCGCCCGTGCCGCGAAACGATCAGTGGTGGCAGGATCGCCACGCCGCGGCCGTCGAGCGGGCCAAAGAGGGGAAGGTCGATATGTTGTTCATCGGCGATTCCATCACGCAAGGCTGGGAAGGCGAAGGCAAGGATGTGTGGGCGAAGCAGTACGCGCCGCGCAACGCCATGAACATTGGCTTTTCCGGCGACCGCACGCAGCACGTGCTGTGGAGGCTGGACAACGGCGAAATCGCGTTCGGCGATGGGCATCAGCCCAAGCTCGCCGTGATCATGATCGGCACGAACAACTCCAACGGCAACGACAACACCGCCGACGAGATCGCCCAGGGCATCGAAGCGATCGTCGCTTCGCTTCGATCCAAGCTTCCCGAAACGAAAATCCTGCTCTTGGCGATCTTCCCGCGCGGCGAAGCGAAACCGTCGGACAACCCTCAGCGCGATAAGAACGCCGCAGCCAGCGCACGCGCCGCGAAACTCGCCGACGGCAAGATGGTGCATGTTCTTGACATCGGCCCGAACCTCACGAACGCCGACGGCACCATTTCGCCTGATGTGATGCCCGACTACCTGCACCTCAGCGCCAAGGGCTACCAGCAATGGGCCGACGCCATCGAGGGCAAGGTCAAGGAGTTGATGGGCGGCGCGGAGACAGGCACGCACAAGCCGAAGTCCCCATAAAGGAGCCTGGAGACGGCGAAGGCCCTTTCTCGGAGAGCTTCAGAGAAAGGCCGCGGTGGGATTCGAACCCACGGATAACGGATTTGCAATCCGCTCCCTTAGACCACTCGGGCACACGGCCGGCAGGCCACACAATACGCGGTGAGCCGGGGGCGGGCAATTCGCGGTCTCCCCGCACCGATGCTGCGGAATCGGCTTGCCAACGCCCGGATTGCCATGCAGCGTTTGCACTGCGTCGAATACGCTTATGGGCACGTTCGCATGTCGATCAACGCGCCATCCAAGCCGTCTCCCGCTGCCGCGGCTTCAACCGGCGGCGCGATCTCATCGTCTGACCGGCGCATGCCGTTGGGCCGGAAGCTGATCCTGATCAACCTGGCGTTGCTGTTGGCGCTGGCGGTTTTGGGCTCTGCATTGGCGTGGAGCGTGCACAACATGCGCTCTGCGGTCTCCGACGCCGCTGATGAGTACACCGAACTGCAACTTGTCGAGCAGGCGATGTATCACTGCGCGCTTGCGAAATCGCGTCTGGCCGATCCCGAAGGCGGGGCTGCGGACGCTGCGGGGGACCTCACCGCCGCGCTCAAGCAGTTGGAGCAGTTTCGCGCGTTCCAGAGCGTGGAACACGAGACCAACGACCAGCACCAGGACCGCGAACTCTTCAACGCTGATCGAGCCGAACAAGCGATCAAGAGCGTGCTTGCGGCGGTCGGGCCGATGAAGGAAACCGGAAACGTCAATCTCGCGCATATCCAGGAGATCGACGGCGCCCTGCACAATCTCTCGCAACTTGCCTCGGCCACCGACATTGCCGGCGCGCGGGCGGCCAACGCCGAGCGCACGGTCACGGCCCTGTTCATCGTCGCGGCCTTGTCCGGGCTCATCGTGCTGGCGTCGGCGGTCGCCTCGGCCGTGTGCTATTGGGCTGTGATGAACCCGCTTCGTCGCCTGCACAGCGGTGTGCGTCGAATCGCCTCCGGAACGTTCAGCGAACACCTGGACGAACGCGGCAGCCGTGAATTCTCCGAACTCGCCACCGACTTCAATCACATGGCGGCCGAACTCGAGCACCTGTACACCGATCTGGAAGCAAAGGTGCAGGCAAAGAGCCAGGAACTTGTGCGCTCTGAACGACTGGCGAGCGTCGGCTTTCTCGCCGCCGGCGTGGCGCATGAGATCAACAATCCGCTGAACATCATGTCGGGCTATGCAGAGATGGCCCAGGCATGGCTTGAGAGCGGTCGACGGAGCGGCAACCTGGGCGAAGTGCAGGAAGCCCTTGAGATCATTCGCCAGGAAGCCTTTCGCTGCAAGGAAATCACCAGCAAGATGCTCTCGCTGGCGGCAGGAAGCGGCTCTGAACGGTCTGACATCGCTCTGCCCCGGCTGGTCAACGAAGTCGCGTCAATGGTGCGTGGCCTGCGCAAGTACCGCGATCGAACCTTGATCGTTGACCACGAGCCCGGGTCCGATGAACCCGTTCGCGCCAGCGCGGCGGAGATCAAGCAGGTCCTGTTGAATCTCCTTGTCAACGCCCTGGAGTCGCTGCCGGCCAGCGGCGGTGAGGTGCGCATGAGCACGCGGCCCAAGGGACGAATGGTCGAGATCATCGTCAGTGACACCGGCGTCGGCATGGACGGCAATGTCCTGGCGCGGGTCTTTGAGCCGTTCTTCAGCGCGAGGCGAGGTGCGTCCGCCGGCACGCATGGCACGCGCGGCGTCGGGCTCGGGCTCTCCATCACGCACGCCATCGTCTCTAGTCATGGCGGATCGATCTCCGCCGAGAGCGATGGCCCCGGCCGCGGCAGCCGTTTCATCGTCGAATTGCCCATTCAT
>CAZCGB010000318.1:0-4281 GCA_964498045.1 uncultured Isosphaeraceae bacterium | reverse complement strand
CATCGGCGGCGACGGCGTGATGTCCGCCGGGCAGATTCCGCCTGAACTCAGCCCCGAGGAGATCGCGGCGATGGACGAGGCCGAAGTGAAGAAGGCGCTCGCCGCGGTCTCAAAGGCCCGGCCCTACGCGAAGAAGGACAAGGAGCTGGATGACCGGCTCAAGCGCGAATTCTCGCAGTTGATGGATCAGCTCAAGAAGGTGAAAGGCGGCGCATCATGAGTGACACCCCCGCTCCGCTGCTGAACCGTTTCCTGTCGCTGCCCCGCGCAATCCAATGGGCGTTGCTCGCGGCGATCGGCGTGACGCTGTTCCTCGCGTGGGACTCGTGGGTCGGCCCGATGGTCGAGGACCTCGATCGCAAGGCTGAAACGATCTCGAACGATGTGCGATCCATCCGCGCTGCGAGGGATCTGGCGACCGACCTGCGCAAGACCGAACTTTCCAACATTGTCACCGGCGTCGGCGCGGTTCGTCCGCCGCGGAGCCCCGCGGCTGGCACCGGCTCCTTCACCACCGTGGTCAATGAATTGATGAAGAAGCACGGCATCACCGACCAGGACTTCAGCTTGCGCACTCGCGGCAAGCTGCCGAAGAACGCGCTCATCGGCGTGCTGCCCGCGGGCAAGCGGGCCGAGCGCCTGACCGGCGACCTCAAGTTCTCCGCCAAGCCGGAGGTCGCCGTGGCGATTCTCGCCGCGCTTGAGTCCAGCCCGGACATCGAGCAGGTGTCCAGCGTACGGATGACCAAGGATCAAGGAGGCAAGGTCAAGGTGCAGTACACGCTCGAAGCGTGGGTGCAGGCGACGGAGACGGCGACCGCCGGTTCGGGGAGCGCGCTATGACCAGCATGTCGGCTCAAACATCGATTTCAATCCGGTGCTGTGCTGGCGTGCACTCGGCGATTGCAGCCGGGGATTTCTTTGCTGAAGGAGAGATGCGATGAGTTCGACCAACCCACATGCCAACGATGCGCTGGCGGGTGCGTCGCGGCACATCGCGGGCATCTCGTTCAACGGCAGCCTCGCGGTGAGCCTGGTCGCTGTCTCGCTGGTGTGCATTGTCGTGATCGTCGGCACGTTTGCGGTGCTTGCATCCGCCTTGACAGGCAGCATTCACGATGGGCTTCCCAAGGAAGTGATCGACGATCTCGTCGCCAAGCATGACGTGAAGACCGACGAGTACGCCACGCGCTTCAACGAACGGTACATTTTCTACAAGCCGCCGCCGAAGCCAGCGCCGCCCCGTCCGGTTGTCGATACGCCGCCTCCCCCTCCACCGCCCGTGGTTGACACCACGCCCAAGGCTCCGGCCACGTACCAGGGGCCGAGCATCGCCTGGGTCATCGGCGACGATGTGTACTTCAACCTTGTGCCGGCGACGACCACCGAGAAGTACATGCGGCTGCGCGTGGGCGAAGAGCGCAATGGGCTCAAGGTGCTCAACACCGAGAACCTGCCGCGCACGGTGCATGTCGCGCACATGGGCGGCGAATATGACGTGAAGGTGTTCGGCGATGGCATGAGCACCAACACGCTGTTCCCAACGACCCCGCGCCCGAGCATACTTGTGCCAGGCTTCATTCCCGCAGGCGAGCCCGCGCCGCCCGTCACCGAGCCTGCAACGGCTGACGCCGAAGGCGTTGAAGGTGATGGTGGGACGCCGGAGGCGAATACCGAATCCGGCGCAGGGACGCAGCTGCACGCCGCACCGGCTGATGGCAGAGGGCAGCCGCAATCGGGTGGGCGATCGCGCGGCCGCGGTTCTCGTGGCGAAGGCCGAGAACGGCCGCAACGTCCCAGCGAAAATCCAGATGGTGCAGGCGCCAACGCCGCCGAGGACGATCCGCAACCCGTGACTTCGAAAGATGGCACGCCAACGACGGCAAGGTAATGTACGATGCTGCGTTGTTTCCGGTGACCGTCGTCGAAGTTGATTGAGATTCCAAGACCCGGCTTCCAAGGGGTTCGTTCCGTGAGATATTCCCGCGCATTCACCGCCGCCATCAAAACGCCGCTGACCAGCCTGCTGGCTGTCGCGTCGCTATCGATGCCCGCCCTCGCCCAGAACGGCCGCCCCGAGCCGGTTCAGCCGCAGAGCCAGGCGGCCGCCAACGGCGTCTCACCTGGTCCCGCCCAGCCGCAGACGCCGCCGGCAGACGCCGGTAACGGCCAGTCCACGCGCGGCCGCCCAGTCGCGGAGGGCAAGGTCACGCTGGCCTTCAACGATGTGCCTGTGGATGAGAAGATCACTGCGTTCATCGCGGAAGCGACCGGCAAGGTCGTGATGCCCGTCAACCTCGCCGCGCTCAAGGCCAAGAAGATCACGCTCATGAACGATGAGCCCGTCGAGCGCGCCTTGGCGCTGGACCTCCTGCTCACCGCCCTGCGGCTCAACGGCGTGGGCATCATCGAGACCGATCGCGTCGTCGTCATCGACCTCATTGAGAACATCAAGCCCAAGCCCGAGGTGCCCGTGCTCGGCCCGGACGTCAACGTCCTGACGCGCGATGATTTCGGCACGTACGTGATCAAGGTGTATCGCCTGAGGGAAGCCACCGCGGAAAGCGTCGGCAATTACCTTCAGGAGAACATCCCCGACTACGCCTCACTCGTCGTTGATCCAAACTCCAATCAGCTCATCCTGTACGGCGACGTCGGCCTGGCGCGGCAGTACCAGGAGCTCATCAGCAAGCTCGATGTGAACCCGTTCAAGGTCACCACCGAGACATTTCGCCTTGCGTACGCAGACGCGACGGCCGTGGGCGATCAGATCTTCGAGCTTTTCGACGACTCAAGCGGCGCGCAGACGCAGCAGAATCAGCGGCAGCCGCAACAGCCGCGGACGCGCGGCGGCGGCGGCGGAGCGGCCCCCAATCCCGGGGCGGCGACGCCTGCGGGCGTTTCCCAGCCCGGACCGCAGGTGCAGTTGAGGGTCAGCGTGAACGTCACGCAGAATGCCGTCACTGTTTCCGCGGAGCCCAAGAAAGTCGAAGCCATCGGCAAGCTCATTCGCGAGCAGTGGGATCTCCCGCTCCCTCCGGAGAACGCCAAGGTCTATCACCTTCAATACACCGATCCGATCAAGGTCCGCGATCTGCTCCAGAACCTTCTCGGAGCCGGCGGCGGAAGTAGCAGCACAAGCGGCGGCAACCGCGCCGGCGCGCCGCGAGGCGTGCAGCAGAATCAGTTCAACGGCCAGGGCGGCGGCGGAAGCGTCAGCGATGTCATTGGCGATATCTACCGCATTGAAGCCTTCCCCGACCAGAGCACAGTCATCGTCATCAGCAAGACCAAACAGTCGCTCGATTATCTTGACAAGGTCATTGAAGCCATCGACCAGCCATCCACTGCCGGCCTGCCCATCGTGGTGGAACTCAAGTATGCCAACGCCTTTGAACTGGCTGACGAATTGAACATCCTGCTTGCCGAGGCCGGCACCGGCCAGGGCCTGCAACGGCCCGGTTCGGGACTCACCGCGCAGGACAATCTCAGTTCGCTCGCCAGCGGCGATTCATCAGGCACGGGCGGTTCCTCTGGCACCGACACCAGCCAGAACGGGCAATCGCAGACGACCGTCGAGTTCCCCTGGCAGAACGCCCAGCCGCGCGACGATCAATCCGACCCGTCGTCGCTCATCGGCAAGGTGCGCATCGTGCCCATCGAACGTCAGAACGCCCTGGCGATCCTCGCGCCGGTCGCGCAGCAGGCGCCGGTGCAGCAGCTCATTGAGAACTTCGACAAGCCCGGCAAGCAGGTCATGATCTCCGCCATCGTGGCCGAGGTCGAGCTGAACGACGAACTCGCGCTGGGCATCCGGTTGAGCAGCGAAGAACTTGTCAGCGCGATTTCGGACGGCTCGGTTCGCGGCACGATCGGCTTCGAGGGAACCAACGAAGGCGTCTTCGGCAACCTCTTTGACACGTCCGTGCTGAACACCAACGTCGATCTCAACGTGCTGATACAGGCGATCAGCCAGAAAACCAACGTGCGCATCCTGCAGGAGCCGCGCGTGTTCACCGCCGACAACCAGGAAGCGGTGTTCTTCAAGGGCCAGGACGTGCCTTTCGTCACCAACACCAACACCAGCGATGTGTCGGGCTTCCAGCAGAACATTGAGTATCAGGCCGTCGGCGTGCAGCTGGACGTGCGGCCGCGCATCACCGCGCAGCGCGATGTGAACATGGAGATCAACCTCAGCCTCTCCAACATCGCCACGGGCCAGACCGTCGCCGGTTCGTTCATTCTCGACCGCCGCGAAACCACCACCAACGTCATCGTCAA
>CAZCGB010000317.1:0-4291 GCA_964498045.1 uncultured Isosphaeraceae bacterium | reverse complement strand
TTTGCGGGGGGTGTGATCCCTGAGAGGATCGCACTGGCATCTCCTCAGCCGTGCGATCTCGGATTTCGCGAGCCGCCATCCCGCCATGCCCATGCAAAGCACGCGACACTTTTCTGGATTGATGGCTGCGTCCGATTTGACTTCACCGCCATGCCGCTGTCACCAATCCCTCCGCCGCGGCGGCGTTCGCATTTCGTGTCTTTGGGCCGAATTCACTGGCGTCGCGGATTGCCCAACACGCCGATCACGCCAGGAGCGCAGCAATGGAAATCGCGGCTCAATGTCCCAATCGGTTTGCGGACCTGCCGCTTCGCTCCCCGGCCCCGTCGCACGGTCAGGCTCCGTCAATCGGCGAGAAACGAAGCGCCCGTGCCCACGTCTCCTGTGAAAGAGGCTGGATTCCCACCGAAATCCACATCTACACGCGTGAATAGATCGAAATGACGCTTGTTCATCGCTGATTCGCAAGCGACAATCATCGTGCGGAGCACACTGCGTGGAATCGCCGGATCGTCCCAACTTCAAGCCGCCCGCGGGAGATGGGTTTCGCGCGCCCGCCGCGCATCCTGTCGCCCATCCTCTGGGCCAGCAGGCCGAGGCCCTCCTGCCCCTGGTGTACGACGAACTGCGCCGCATCGCTGCGGAGTATCTGCGGCAGGATCGGCCTGATCACACGCTTCAGCCGACCGCGCTGGTGCATGAGGCGTTCCTCAAGATCGCGCGCTCGACCAATCCGAACTGGCGCGATGAATCGCACTTTCGCGCGGTCGCGGCGATGGCGATGCGGCAGATCCTCGTCGATCATGCGCGCGGCAGGCATGCCGACAAGCGCGGCGGGGACCGTCTGCGCGTCACGCTCAGCCACGCGCCCGCCGGCGATGACGGCATGGACTTCGACGTGCTCGCGCTGGATGAAGCGATGCGCGCTCTGGAACTCATCGACACGCGAAGGGCGAAGGTCGTCGAACTGCATTTCTTCGGCGGGCTGACGTTCCGCGACGCCGCCGGCGTGCTGGACATCGCCCCCAAGACCGCCGAAAGCGACTGGTACTTCGCCCGCGCCTGGCTGCGCAAGCGGCTGGCGGAGAAGAACTAGCGCGGCCGGCGACGGCATGCCTCGCACGCTGACTTTGCTCGTACACCCGCCTTGGCGGCCGAGCCGGGCGTTATGCTTTGAGGCATGTCTGCGGCTGATCGACATTCGCGACTGGCGGAGCTCTTTGATGCCGCGCTGTCAATCCCCGGGCCGCGGCGCGATGCGTACCTCAGCGAGGCGTGTGCGGGCGACGCGGAACTGCTCGATGAACTGCGCGACCTGCTCCGTCATCATGACGGCGGCGACGGCTCGGCTGGCGCGCTTGCGCAGCCGATCGTCGATCGACCAATCGACATCCGCGCTGTAATCGATTCCACCGCCGCCGCGAGCGATTCCTCGCGTGAGCTGCCCCTGCACATCCCCGGCTACCGCGTGCTGCGCATCCTTGGCGAAGGCGGCATGGGCGTGGTGTACCTCGCCGAGCAGGACAAGCCGCGGCGGCAGGTCGCCATCAAACTCATGCGCCCGGGCGCGACTTCGCCGGCGCTGCTCAAGCGCTTCGACCTTGAACAGGAGATGCTCGGCCGGCTACAGCATCCGGGGATCGCGCAGATCTTCGGCGCGGGCGTGTGCAAGCCGTTCGGCGAGAGCGGGCCGTCGCAGCCGTTCTTCGCCATGGAGTTCGTCGAAGGCCTGCCGCTCACCGACTACTGCACGCAGCACGCGCTGGGCACGCGCCACCGCTTGCGGCTGTTGGTGCAAGTGTGCGATGCTGTGCAGCACGCCCACACCAAAGGCGTGGTTCATCGCGACCTCAAGCCGGGCAACATCCTTGTGGAGCAGGGCGTCGCGGCATCAATGCATCCGGGCGCGGAGACCGGCGCGGCCGAGCAATCGTCGACGCCTCGTTCGAAGATCCTCGATTTCGGCGTCGCGCGCTTCACCGACTCGGACATCCAGGCCACCACGCTGCACACCGGAATCGGGCAGATCATCGGCACGCTGGCGTACATGAGTCCCGAGCAGGCGGCGGGCGATCCGGCGAAGATCGATGCGCGGTCCGACATCTACGCGCTGGGCGCGATCGGTTACGAGCTGCTCGCCGGGCAGTTGCCGCACGAGCTGCGCGGCAGGCCCGTCGCCGACGCCGCCCGCATCGTGCGCGATGAGGAGCCCGTCGCGCTCAGCAGCCTCAACCGGTTCTTCCGTGGTGATCTCGACACGATCTTCGCCAAGGCGCTCGCGAAGGAACCGCAGCGGCGGTACTCGTCCGCATCGGAGTTCGCGGCTGACGTGCAGCGGTATCTCGACGATCAGCCGATCGTCGCGCGGCCGGCGAGCGCGATTTACAACCTGCGCAAGTTCGCGCGGCGGAACAAGGGCCTGGTGGCGGGCGTCGCCCTCGCGTTCGTCGCATTGATCGCCGGCATCGTCGGCACGACCGTCGCGATGCTTGAAGCCCGTCGGCAGCGCGACGACGCCAAAGCGGCCCAGCGCGCAGCCGACCGTGAGGCTGAGACCGCGCAGGCCGTCACGGCGTTTCTTCAGGAGACGCTGGCTTCGCCCGATCCATTGGCGCGCGGCGCGCATGCGGGTGATGATCCGCGGCAGGCGCGCGTGATTGATGTGCTCGCCGGAGCCGATGCCCGCCTGAGCGAGCGGTTCGCCGACCGTCCGCTGGTCGAGGCGGGCGTGCGCTTCGCACTCGGCCGCACGCTCGCGCATCTGATGGAGTTCGATGCCGCCGAGCGCAACATCCGGGCCGCCAAGACCATCTACGACCGCGAGCTCGGGCCCGATGATCGGCATTCGATCGACGCGTACTCGGCTCTGGGTCTGCTGTTCATCCTTCAGCACCGCTTCGACGAGGCGGAGAAGATCAAGCGCGATGTCATCGAACTCCAGCGCCGCGTGCTTGGGCCCATGCATCCCGACACGATGGATGAGATCGAGCAATTGGCGATCATGAAGAACGAGCTGCGGGATTACGACGGCGCGATCGTGCTGTTCAATGAGCTGCTGCAGCTGCGCACGAACGCGCCGGAGCATGACGAGGGGGAGATCATCACCACGCTGTACAACATCTCCTGGGCGTACAGCCAGGCGGAGCGGTTCGAGGAGGCCCTGCCCCGCGCGCAGGAGGTGCTTGAGCGTCGCAAGCGGTTGCTGGGCGATGGTGATGTGGAGACGATGTCCGCGGGCCAGAACGTCGCATGGCTGTACGAGCGCATGAACCGCGTTGAGGAAGCGGAGCGGATCTATCGTGCGGTGATCGCCAGTGCGCGGACGTCGCTTCCGCCCAACGACTGGCACCTTGGCGTGTTCCTGTACAACCATTCATCGGCGCTGCGCAAGCTCGGCCGCTTCGCCGAGGCCGAGACGTGCCTGCTGGAGGCGCACGACGTCTTCGACAAGTCGTTCGGCCCGGATCACGAGAAGTCGCGGCTGGCGCGCAGCGGACTGGTCAAGCTGTATGTCGAATGGGGAAAGCCGGATGAGGCGGCGAAGTGGCGCGGAGCCGCGGCGACAACCGCCAGCGCGCCGGCCTCGGCTCCGTCAGCGTCGCGGCCCGGAAGCTGAAATTTCCGGGTGAGAAAGCCGAAGTCCGCGGTGCGCTTACTTCATCACCGCATCCATCTTGCGCTGCGTCGCCGCGTCGCTGGAATCCAGCCGCGTCTCCTTGATCAGCGTGTTCACGATGTCGTCGGTCGTCACGCCGTCGGCCTCGGCGTTGAAGTTGGTGATGATGCGGTGCCGCAGCACCGGCAGCGCCATCGCCTTGATGTGCTCGGGCATCACGTGCGTCGCGCCGCTCAAAATCGCCTTGGCCTTCGCCGCCAGAACCAGGTACTGGCTTGCGCGCGGGCCGGCTCCCCATGCCACGTACTGCTCGATCACCTTCGGCTTGGGCTCCTCCTCCTTCACGCGCGTGGCGCGCGTCATGCGCAGCGCATAACGCACGATGTGGTCAGCGGCGGGAACCTGCTTGACGAGATTCTGAATCCGCAGCACCTGCTCGCCCGTCAGCACCGTTTCGAGTTTCGATTCATGGGGGGCCGTAGTCTGCTGGACGATCTGCAGTTCCTGGTCTACGGTCGGGTAGGCGATCTTGATGTTGAACATGAAGCGGTCGAGCTGCGCCTCGGGCAGCGGATACGTGCCTTCCTGTTCGATGGGGTTCTGCGTCGCCAGCACGAAGAACGGCTCGGGCAGCCGGTGCCGCACTCCTCCAGCGGTGACCTGCTTCTCCTGCAT
>CAZCGB010000316.1:0-4293 GCA_964498045.1 uncultured Isosphaeraceae bacterium | reverse complement strand
CACCGGTCGCGATGCTGGTCCACGCCGCATTCAACGAACCTTCAAAATCAATCAGCGTGCGGATGAGGCCGAGTATCGCGACTCCCACAAGCGTACCCGCCAGGCTGCCCACGCCTCCCGAAAGCAGCGTCCCGCCGATGACCACCGCTGCGATGACGTCGAGCTCCAGGCCAGCAACTCCGGCGGGATCGCCCGCGTGCTGGTACAGCGTGAATACGAAGCCCGCCAGCGCTCCGCACATGCCCGATATGGCGAACACAACAATGGTTGTTGCGCCGACGTTGACACCCATCAATCTTGCGCCTCGGACATCACCTCCCATGGCATAAACGCTTCGGCCGAACACGGTCTGCCGCGCGATGAATGCAGCCATCAGGAGGGTGGCGCAGAAGATCATCGCTCGCAGTGGAATGAACACTCCGCCGCCCAGAGACAAACGTGCATCGCGCGAGGCCCATGCGTAGAACTCATGCTGAATGCCGACGCTCCGCTCATGCACAAGAAATGCGATCGCTCTGATCGCAAACATGCCGGCAAGCGTGACGAGGAACGAAGGCAGTCGCAGGACGTGCGCGATCGCGCCCATGCCCGCACCGAGCAGCGTGCCCGCCGTCATGGCGATAGCGGCCGCGGCCAGAGGATGCATGCCGCGCTGAACGAGCGTGGCGATCAGGATGCTCGAGAAGGCGATCATCGACCCGACCGAAAGATCGATTCCTCCGGAGATGATGACCAGCGTCATGCCGACCGCGGCGACGCCGACAAACGAGTATTCGGCAAGCAGATTCGTCAGCGTCGTCGCCGATCCGAAATGCTCGTAGCGGAACGTGCCGAATACGTACATGGCGATGCCGATCGCAATGGCTGTGGCCAGAGGGGCGTTTGCGAGCGGCAATTTGAATGCTCGGCCAGCGACAGCGCCCTGCTTTGAAGAATTGCTGTCGGTCATGTCGCCGTCCCCCTTCGCCTGCGTGTTCGCCACCAATCCCGAACTGACGGCGATCCGGCCGCGCTGACAGCGAGGATCACCATCGCCACAGGCAGGGGGGCGACATCCGCACTGACATTGCGGGCGTACATCGTCGCGGTCAGCGTCTGCATGAGCAACGCGCCGATTGTTGCGCCAATCAGCGAGAATCGGCCGCCGTTCAACGATCCTCCGCCGACCACCACCGCGAAGATGGCTGAAAGCTCCATCGAGAGACCGGCATGATGCGGATCGGCCGCCTTGATGTTCGATGCGGCGATCAACCCCGCCACACCCGCACAGATGCCGCTGAACACGTATGCCGAGGCGACGACAGTGCGCATGCGAACACCGCTGAGCCTGGCTGCTTGCGGATTCGCGCCGACGACTTCGATGAACATCCCCGTCGCAGTGCGGCCCGTTGCGAGCATGGTCATCATCAACAGCGCGGCGGCGATGATCACCGGCATGGGCAAAGGCAGCCACGCCGGGCGGCCGTTGCCGATGAACGCAAGCAATGGATCCTGAAACGTCACCACTTGGCCATCGGTGATCATCTGCGCGACGCCGCGGCCGACGACCATCAGCACGAGCGTCGCCACAAACGGCTGCAGCTTCAGATTGGCCACCAACACGCCGTTGCACAATCCGCACAGCGCGGCGGCGAGAAACGCGACCGTCATGGAAAGAACCGCAGGCGCACCGCCGACCGTCATTGTCGCGGCAATTGAGCCGGCAATAGCCATGGTCGCGCCCACGCTCAAATCCACACCGCGCGTGGCGATGACCAGGGCCATCCCGATCGCAAGGATGATGACCTTCGATGCGTGGTTGAGGATGTCGATGACCGCGCCAGACGGCGCGCCGTCATGCCATTCCACGTGCAGAAACGCCCCGGGGCCGAACACGCCATGTGTTGGATCACGCCACAGATCGCTCACGACGTTCAGCGCGATCAGCAATGCGATGCCGAATGTGGGCAGAGCCGCCGCATGAAAGAACTCGCGCGGCACGGATGCGGCATTCGAGCGGGGCGTCTGCGTCTTCAAATGGGAGTTCGACTCGGCCATGCATGATTCAGTTGCGCGAGTGCGACAGTTCCGAAGGATGCTCAATGCGCTCCTCGCCGGCGATCATGGCGACGATGGCCGCCTCATCAGACACGGCGATGACACTTAGCGGCTTTCGATCGCGCAACACCAGCGCGCGGTCGCACAAACGCGCGATCTCATCGATCTCCGTGGAGATCAGCACGATCGCCACGCCCTGCGACCGCATGGAGCGCGTCACCGATTCGATCTCGGCTCGTGCGCCGATGTCCACGCCTCGGGCCGGCTCATCAAGAATCAGCACGCGCGGCTTCATCGCCAGCCACCGCGCAAGCAGCACCTTCTGCTGGTTGCCGCCCGAAAGGCTTCTGACGGGCGCGTCCAATCCACTCGTGCGGATGGACAGCGCGGCAATGAAGCGATCAGCGATGGCTCGCTGCTCGTGGGCATGCAGAGAGCGCCGCGCGACGCCTGCAAAGCCAGCACAATGTTCTCGCGGACCGACAGATCAAGGGCCAGCGCCTGGCGCCGATCCTCCGGAATAAACGCCACGCCGTGGGCGATCGCTTCGGAGATCGATCCGCCGCGCAGCCGCTGACCATCGACGCTGACCGTGCCGCTGTCGGCCTGATCAACGCCGAAGATGAGCCGCGCCAATTCGCTGCGTCCCGATCCCAGCAATCCAGCGATTCCCAGCGCTTCGCCCGCCGCCACGGTGAACGACGTCGGGGCGATGGCGTTCCGACGCTCGAGGCCGTCGACGACCAATCGTGCGGGCTGTTCCGGACGCGAAATCGCATCCATCCGGTCTGGTTTCTCATTCACCTCGCGCCCCGTCATGGCTTCCACCAGCCGTTTGCGCGGCATGTCGCGCACGAAAGATGTGACGATGCGACGACCATTGCGCAAGACCGTGATGCGATCGGCGACAGCATCGACCTGATCAAGGAAATGCGTGACGAACAGGATCCCCATGCCACCGTCGCGCAGCATCCGCATCAGCGCGAACAGCCGCTGCGTTTCAGCTGAATCGAGGCTCGATGTGGGCTCATCAAGTATGAGCACGCGAGCCTCAATGTCCAACGCCCTCGCGATGGCCACCATCTGGCGTGTCGCCAGCGGGCACTCGGCCAGGGGACTTCTGACGTCGAGCTGCAGATTCAATCTCGCCAGCGCCCGACTCGCGCGTTGGCGCATCGCCCGATGGCGGACAAGACCCCACCGTCCGGATCGCCTGCACAGGCAGATGTTCTCGGCGATGCTCAGCGTCGGAATCAGATCCAGTTCCTGGCGCACGATGGACACGCCAGCCCTCTCCGCTGCGCGGGGCGCGGTCAATCGCAGCGAACGACCGCCGATCGACATCGTCCCTTCCTGGAGCGCCAGGGCGCCGCTGAGAATGTTCAACAGCGTGCTCTTGCCCGCTCCGTTCTCACCCATCAACGCGTGGATTTCGCCCGCGCGCAAATCGAAATCCACGTTGTCCAGCGCGCGAACGCCGGGGTACTCGACGCCGATATTGCGAAGTTCGACGATCGGCAAGTCAGCATCGTTCAGCGCAGGCATTCGAATGCTCAATACCTGCGCTGTGCGATGACGTCGGCGGTGACGCTCGCGGCGTCGAACACCGACTCCGGCGTCTGGATGCGCTTGGGAATCTCCTCGCCGCGCCTGATCTTTTCGATCGTGTCGAAGAGAATCGGGCCAATCAGCGGGTTGCACTCGACGGTGCAATTCGCTGTGCCGTCGAGAATCGCCTGGAATGCGTCGCGGATGCCATCGATGGAGACGACCAGCACCTGCGTGCCGGGCTTGACGCCCGATTCCTGCATCGCCTGAATCGCGCCCAGCGCCATGTCGTCATTGTGCGCGAAGGCCGCGGTGATCCGCGGCCCTTCAGGCGAGCGCAGAAACGATTCGTAGACCTCCTTGCCCTTGGCGCGGTTGAAGTCACCCGACTGCGACTTGATGATCTTCATGTCCGGATGCTGCGCAAGGACCTCTTCGAACCCCTTCTTGCGATCGATCGCCGGCGCCGCGCCGGGCGTGCCCTGCAGCTCCGCGATCATCGCCTTGCCGCCGGTCTTCTCCGCCAGCCAGGTCGCGGCGCGGCGTCCTTCCTCTACGAAGTCCGCGCCGATGAAGGTCACATACAGGCTCTGATCCTGCACATCGACCAGCCGATCGGTGAGCACCACGGGGATGTTCGCCGCCGTGGTTTCTTCCAGCACGGGCTCCCAGCCGGGCTCCACCACCGGGGCAAAGGCAATCACATCG
>CAZCGB010000315.1:0-4300 GCA_964498045.1 uncultured Isosphaeraceae bacterium | reverse complement strand
CGCCCGGCGCGTCGTGCATCCTGGACGACATTTCTACTCGGGAGTTTGAAAACATGAGAACGAAACAGGTCTTTGCGCGAACCACCGCGCTGTGGGGTCTCGTTGCGGCCACGACAAGCATGGCTGTACTCGCCGCGAAGCCGCCGGCCGCGGAAGACTCAACGAGCAATCCGGCTCCACTTGTGCCCGCTGGGAAACAGAGTCCAGCCGCTCGTCCGTCGTACACGGGTGATGAAGGCGGCACCGCTGGAACGCCTGTGCTCATCTGGGACAACGGTTCAATAGTGACAAGCACATTTGACGCGAACTGCCCGGCGACGGGTCAGGGCGACAAATCGCTCTTGCAGAACACTGCATTGTGCTTGGGAACCAATGGATTCACCGACGGCGGCGCAAATACGTTCCGAATCGCCGACGACTTCACGTTGACGCAGTGCGCAAGAATTGAGCGCGTCACCGTATACGGCTACAACACTGGCGCAACCTCCCCGACTGTCACTGGTGCGACTGTCACGCTGCACAGCAGCCGACCGTTCTCTCCCACGAGCAACGTCATTGCGACTGCCACGGGCACGAACGCTGCCCAGTTCAACCCCAAGGTTTTCCGCATGGCGGAAACTGCGTTGGGCTGCACGCGCCAGATTCAGACCGTTGAAGTCGACACCACGGGATGGCCGCTGCTCCCAGCTGGATCGTATTGGCTCTCTTGGCACCTCAACTCCGCAGCTGCGAGCATCTTCTGCCCGCCGGTGACCATTCTTGGCCAATTCGGCAAGGCCGGCGGCAACGCCATGCAGGGTTCTGACACCGCTGGATTCGCGCAGATTTTTGACACGAGCAACGTGGCAGCTCCCGCGCTTCCCACCTGCCCAGGGTTTCCTCTGGTCAACGGAGCCGCTGCGGCTGCGCAGGACATGCCGTTCAGGCTCGACGGCGATCTACCCGTGTGCACCCCGTGCGTTGGTGACATCAACCACGACGGCGCAGTTGGCGTGGCCGATCTGCTTGCGGTCATCGGCGCGTGGGGCCCCTGCGGCTCTCCGTGCCCGACCGACCTCAACGGCGACAACACCACCGGCGTGGCTGACCTGCTGACGGTCATCTCCAACTGGGGTACCTGCCCGCCCGGCCCGATCGTTCCACCTGCCCCGGCCACTGGCGCTTGCACAGTTGGCGCGACCTGCACCAACGGCGTGACGTTCAACTCCTGCTTCCTGTCCGGCGGCACCTATGGCGGCGACGGCTCAGTGTGCGCTGGCGCATGTTGCGCGGCTGGCTCATGCAACGTGATTTCGCCAGCTGCATGTGCGTCTGCCAGCGGCGTGTTCGCGGGCATCGGCTCGGTCTGCCAGGCTGGCGCCTGCCCGCCCCCGGCAAACGACAACTGCGCAACGGCATCCGCTCTGGCCGCGACGCAGACCTACAACAACGAGTTTGCTAATACTGGCGCGACAATCGCCAATGCTACATGCACTTCGTTGGGTGCTAACGTGACTCATGATGTGTGGTTCACGCTGCAGACGGTTGCAGCAACCTCGTACACCATCTCCACGGGCACCTCCGCCGGCGGCGTCAACTTCGACACCACGCTCGAAGTGTTGTCCAACAACTGCGGCACCTTCACCGTTGAGTTCTGCAATGACGATCTCAGCGGGACGGACTTGCGTTCCACTGTCACATTCACAGGCGATGGAACGACCAAGCTGATTCGCGTGGGTTCTTGGCAGAACGGCGCGATTGGCGCTGTGACCGTGACCCGCACGCCGTGATCGTTTCTGTGTAACTCTGACCGCAAGCGGTCAATCCGTACTTCCAAGCGAACCCCCGGCTCAGCGGCCGGGGGTTCTGCCTTTTCCTTCTCTCGTCCTGCCTCGAAATGACGCCGCATGTGCGGTATTCACCGCTTTACTTAGGTGTTGCGTTCGCTATACTGTCCGACTCGTTTTTTCTGGCGGCCCCTCGCACCGGCCGTGCAAGTTCAACCTAGACCGTCATCACCACCGCATCCTCCCGGATGGCCACACTCCGGGACATTCCAGCACCCGCTGGGCTGCGGTGGGAGGTAGGAGCATCATGGCCAAGAAGAAGATCGCCAAACAATTCAAGATCATGGCCCCAGGTGGCAAAGCCACCCCTGCCCCCCCACTGGGACCGGCCTTGGGCGCCAACGGCATCAACCCCGGTCAGTTCATTCAGCAATTCAATGAGAAGACCCGCGAACTGAACGGCAAAGTCGTAGGCTGCATCATCACGGTGTTCGCCGACCGCACCTTCGAGTTCGAGATCAAGTCCTCGCCCGCCGCAGTCATGATCTGCGACGCCGTCAAGGCCGAGAAGGGGTCCGGCACGCCCAACACGGTGAAGGTCGGCAAACTCTCCAAGGCGCAGTTGGAAACCATCGCCAAGGAGAAGATGAAGGACATGAGCGCGGCCACGCTCGAAGCCGCGATGCGCACAATTGCAGGCACGGCCCGTTCCATGGGCGTGACGGTGGAGAACTGACCATGCCGACCATGACCAAACGAAACAAGGCCAATCGTGAGATCGCTGACAAGATCAAGAACCCGCTTCCCATCGCTGACGCAGTGAAGACGCTCAAGACCTTCAAGAACACGAAGTTCAACCAGAGCGTTGACGTCGTGGTGAACCTGGGTGTCGATCCCAAGCACGCCGACCAGCAGTTGCGCGGCGCGATCAGTTTCCCCAAGGGCGTGGGCAAGACCGCCCGCGTGGTGTGCTTCTGCCAGAGCGACAAGGCTGCGCTGGCGAAAGCGGCTGGCGCGGTCGAAGCCGGCGCGGAAGATCTGGTGTCGAAGATCGAAGGAGGCTGGATGGATTTCGACGTCGCTGTCGCCTCGCCCGACATGATGCGCGTGGTGTCAAAGCTCGGCAAAGTGCTCGGCCCCAAGGGTCTGATGCCTTCGCCCAAGGCCGGCACGGTCACGCCCGACGTGGTGAACGCCGTGAAAGAATATTCCGCGGGCAAGATTGAGTACCGCGTGGACACTTTCGGCAACGTGCATTCGATCATCGGGAAGATGAACTTCTCCGAGGCCGATCTGACCGCCAACCTCGAGCATTTCCTCGCGACCATCCACAAGGTCCGGCCCGCGACCGCCAAGGGCACGTACATCAAGAAATGCGTCATCAGCGGCACGATGACGCCGGGCGTCCCCGTGGCGGTGTGACACATTGGCCATCGGCTGTCGGCTCTCCGCTGTCGGACGAGCGCGTGAGTCGATCGCCAAATCGTTCTGACGGAATTTCGATCGCTGATAGCCGACAGCAGAAAGCCTTCCATGAGCAAGCCAGTCAAAGAACTCGTCATTGGCGCGTACAAGAACAAGTTTGAGGATGTCACCGGCGCGCTGGTGCTGGACATCCGCGGCCTGACCTCCAACGACAACAACACCCTGCGCAACGGCCTGCTGAAGAAGCAGATCCGCGTCACGGTCGTGAAGAACTCGCTGGCCAAGAAGGCCTTCAACGGCACGGCGCTCGATCCGCTCGGCCCCGCACTGGAAGGCCCCAGCGCGCTCGCCTACGGCGAGTCGGTCGTTGACGTCGCGCGCGAGATCATCGAGTGGACCAAGAAGATCAAGACGCTGACCTACAAGGGCGCGGTGCTGGATGGCCAGTACTTCGCCGGGGCTGCAGGCGTCAAGCGCCTCAGCGAATTCCCCACCAGGGCCGAGGCCCAGGCCAAGGTCGTCACGCTCATCCTCTCGCCAGCGCGGAAGGTGGTGGGATGCGTTGTCAGCCCGGGATCAAAGATCCTCGGCATCGTCAAGGAGATTCAGACGCGGCTGGAGAAGGGCGAAGCCATCGCCAAGGCTGGTTGATTGATCGAAGACAACTTTCTCTCTTGACTGGCCCCAGGGTTAAAAGCCGCGCGTGCGGCTCCTCTTGGGAGAGATGTTCACGAACGAATTGGAGCACGAAGACATGTCCGACACCAAGACCTTTGACGCGAAACTGACCGACATCGGCGACAAGATCGCCGGCCTCACCCTCAAGGAAGCGGTCGATCTCGCGGACTACATGAAAGAGAAGTACGGCATTGAGCCGGCGGCCGGCGGCGCGGTGATGATGGCGGGTGGCGGCGGTGGCGGCGCGGCGGCTGAAGTCGAAGAGAAGACCGAGTTCGACGTCGTCCTCGAGAACGCCGGAGCCAACAAGATCCAGGTCATCAAGGCCGTGCGCGAAGTCACGGGCCTGGGCCTCAAGGAGGCCAAGGACATGGTCGACGGCGCCCCCAAGGCCGTCAAGGAGAAGATCTCCGAAGCCGACGCCAAGGCCC
>CAZCGB010000314.1:0-4313 GCA_964498045.1 uncultured Isosphaeraceae bacterium | reverse complement strand
ACCCCCTCCCCCTCCACCTCCGCCGCCTCCGCCACCACCGGAGCCATTCGCCTTGATTCGAAGCGCCCAGCCGCCCCAGTAGGGAGCATTGAAGTTGCGGGTCGCTCCGCCAGTGGTATTGTTGGCTTGATGCGTGTCGCCGGATTCTCCATGTATCCATGTCACGCTCGCGCCTCCGCTGAGTGCGCCGAGATTCACTGACACGCTTGTGCCACCGGGCACGAAGACGACGTATTCGTTGCCTTCATCTGCCAGGCAATAGCCGCTGGATGCCAGCGAATTGCGCGGCAGCATTTTCGACATGTCAAGCTGCTGCGCGATCTCCAGCGTCTTGCCCATCGCCAGCCGCATGCCTTCGATGGGAGCCGAGCAATACGGCGTGTTGTCGTAATACGAATCCATGTAAATCGGATTCAGTCCGCGCGTGAAACATTTCCATATCCAGTCGCTGTAACCGCCGCAGCCGAAGATGTGGTCGCTGTCGATGATGACCACCCTGCCGCCGTCGGCTGCGGGCGGATTGTCGGCGTAGTTGCCCTGACCTGAACCGGGCGAGACGGACTCGGCATGGGAACTCCATAGCGCGTTGCCGCCGCCGTTGGGGAACGTTGTCGAGCGCATCACCGGATGCTGCTTAGGCTTGCCCGACTCGTATTGATGCACGTAATCAACGAGCGCCTCTTGCCAGTCGGTCGATGACGCGTCGCTCTCATTGCTGATCTCGAACATCACGTTGTCCAAGTCGTTGACGCTGTCTATGACCTTGCGGATGTACGCCTTCTGGTAGTTGAGGATGTTGGTGTTACCCAACTGGTGGGTTTCTGTGCCATTGCCGTCGCCGTTCCAGTCGCCGTTGATGCCGTTGATGTTGTTGTTGGACTTGAACGGATGCGAGTACCACCCCTGCGCGGCGTACTGCAGGGCGTGCCCCTCAAAGAGCATGATGCTGACGTAGATGCCGCGCGACTGCGCCGCCTGACAACGCGAACGCAGGCGATTGAAGTACGACTCGTCAAACACGTTGAGGTTGAACTTCGGCTGGCCATCACCGGCGTTGCCCGGACCCGTGCGGGCCCAGGGCTGCTGCGGCACGTCGGTCAGCCCCGGCAATCCGTCGTAGCGGTAGTGCGGCATCTCCTGACGCCACAGGCGGATGAAGTTGTGGTTGTAGGAGTCGAGGAAGTCGAGGTAGCCGTTGAAATCAAACGTCACATTGAAGAACGAAGCGACGTTGTCCTGAAGATTGTCCCACGTATGCGACCCCGTGAGATACACGGCGTTGCCTGCCCCATCCATGAAATACCGCCCGTTCTGCGGATGCACGCGCAACGGGCCCATCTGAGCGGACGCCGACACGCTGATGATCGCCATCACGATGACCAGACCCAAAGCCGACAAGAGGGGTTGATGCCAGAAAAGCGCGCGAAAATCGGTAGTCGGTTTGTCGTGCATACGTCAGTTCCTGGAGATTCCGATCTGCATTGACCGTGTAATTCAAAGTCAATGGAATCAATCGCTGTCGAAAGGTTCTGAGTACGGCATCACCTTCAGATCAGACACAAGCCATGAATCAAGGCTCTTCCCAAGAGCGGCCTCCGTCGGCTGGGGCGACAACCAACCAAGACACGCCTGCCTTGCATGCACATCGACAGGATCAGCCCGCCGAAGCGAAGAGATGATCATAGCGGGTGGATTCGGGAACCAGAACCCTGTCGAAGCAAGAAAATGCTCAGAAGTTGAGCACGCTGGACCAGACTTGGTATTTCGACGTATTCGTCTTTCCGATGCAGATTCCCTCCACGCACACCCATTGTGTCGATGGTGCGCAAGCCCGCTTCATGCATGATGTTGCCGTCACAGACACCGCCTGTGGAGCCAAAGGGCAACACTTGCCCCAGATTTACAGCAACCTCGCGCGCAGCCTCCGCCAAAGCCTGAACGTGCGGCGTAGGCGGTTTTGCCGGGCGATTGAACGCATGTTGCACATCGATGCGCGGCAGTCCATCGCGTCGAATCGCCTCAAAGCTCTTCTGCAATCTTTGCGCGGACACAGTATCTGTGAACCTCACATTCCCCCAACAGGCGGCATAGTCGGGCACCGCGTTGGTCACACTTCCGCCCTGCAACGGGCCGACATTGACGATCGTTCCTCGCTCGGGTTGGGCAAGCTTTGCGACATCCAGGATCACCTGCGCCAACGCGTTGACGGCGCTGACGCCGCGTGCGAAATCGCGCCCGACATGCGCGCCGCGGCCGAACGCTTCGATCCTGAACTGCCCCGACCCCATGCGCGAGACCACCAGCCCGCCATCGGGCATGGCCGGCTCAAGCGCGATGCCGATGTCGTGTTGCCGCGCGGTCTCGAAAATGGCGCGGTAACTGTGGAATGAACCCGTCTCTTCATCACTGTTGAGAAGAAACGTCCAGTTGATGTTGACGCCGCATGCAGCAAGTGTTTCCAGCGCCACAAGCCCGACAAGGATGCCGCCTTTCATGTCGACCGCGCCGGGGCCGATGCAGGTCTTGCCGTCGGGAGCGATGGAGAGTTCGCGAAACTCGCCTTGCGGATCATGAACGGTGTCGAGGTGCCCGGCAATCAGGATGCGGGGCTTATTCGACTGCACATGCGGAGCGCGCACGATCGCGACGGGCGGAATCGACGCCTCGCCGGTCGACGTGCCGGGAAGTTCGAGCCAACCTGGACGCGAATCGCCGGCGACAAGTTCGACCACTCCGCCGAGTTTCGCAAGACGATCGGTGACAACATCGCGGTATTGATCAAGGCCAGGCCTGAAATTGTGGCCGGTGGGAATCGCGACATGTGCGGCAAGATCGCGCAGCATCTCGGCGGACCGATTCTCGATCAGGCGGCAGATGCGCTGTTCAAGTTCGCTGAGGCTGGTCAAGGATGACGACTCCTAGGCAGACCACGATGGATCCCACGTGCCCTCGAACACTTCGGTCGCGGGCCCAGTCTTGAAAACGTGGTTGCTCTCTTTCTCCCAATTCAGATGCAAGTCGCCGCCGGGCAGGTGCGCAAGAATCTCCCTGTCGGTCAGATCAAGCGACGCGCCTGCGACACATACCGCCGACGCGCCGGTGCCGCAGGCGAGCGTGATGCCTGAGCCGCGCTCCCACGTGCGCATCGTCACTTCCCGTCGCGAGTGGATCTGCACGAAATGAGCATTGATGCGGCGCGGGAACGCATGGTGCAGTTCGATCATCGGACCGACATGCTGAAGCGGGACTCTTCTGACGTCTTGCACAAAAAACACGATGTGCGGATTGCCCATTGAAAGCCATTGGCATGCCGGAGCTGCCGACGTGCGTTCGGCCATCGCCTGAAATCCCTCGCTCACGGTTTCTGATCGGTCAATACGGGTGACGCGCTGCAGGTCACCGCGAATCTCTTCATCCACCTGCACGAGAAGATCATCCAGAAACTCCACGCGCACGCCGACCTCGGCAGCCTTCCAGATCGGCTCGCCCATGTCCACCGTGACCTGCGCCACGTGCCCCTCGCCATCCAGCGTGTATTCGAGCGTCAGAACTCCCCTGCCGGTCTCGATGCGCATGGGGTTCGCCTTCGACAGGCCGTGGTCGTGCGCGTACTTGCAGACGCAGCGGATGCCGTTGCCGCACATCTCGCTCTCGCTGCCATCGGCGTTGAACATGCGCATGCGCACGTCGGCCTGCACGCCCAGGGAAGGCGGACAGATCAGGATGATTCCATCGCCACCCACGCCGAAGTGGCGATCGGACAAGACCTTGGCGAGCGAGGCAGGATTGTCGATGCGTTCCTCGAACGCGTTGATGTAGATGTAGTCGTTGCCGATGCCATGCATCTTGGTGAAGCGGATCGGCCTCATGGTTTTGACTCCATCTGCGAACGCCAACCGGGCGCAAACGCCAATTCACGTGTCGCGGTTTTCGACGTTGGCTGACCCGTTGTTCTCGTCGCAAACACTTCGTACGAAATACCCAGCAACAACACGATGAAGGCCGCCGATTTGATGCGCCGCACCAGGTGATCGATGGGCAACGCGAGCAACGGCCGGCCGACGATCGATTCGAGATACGTCTGCCGCCAGCGAATCGATCCGTGCCGCCAACTGTGTTTCGCCGGATCAACAGTGTTCAGGTCCGCGATGGTCTGCAACGCCCCGCGCATCGCCCCGACCGACTCGATCGACACGATGGCAGCCGACTCCTCCGCAGTTCCCAGACCGCTCAAATGCTGCACCGCAAAGGTATCGGCCTGCCGTTCGAATCGACGGCACACCCAGCCGAAGATCAGCAGTCCAATCGCGAGT
>CAZCGB010000313.1:0-4320 GCA_964498045.1 uncultured Isosphaeraceae bacterium | reverse complement strand
GGCGAGATGAACTGGCTGCGGATGCTGTGGACCATGCTCGGCACCGCGCTCTGCGCCGGTTGCGCAAGCGCGCTCAACCAGCTTTGGGAAATCCGGCTGGACTCGCGTATGCGCCGCACGCGCAACCGTCCGCTGCCTTCGGGTTTGATGAGCGCGACGCACGCGCTGGTCGCCGCCGCGGTCATGGGCTACGGCGGCCTGTGCATGCTGGCGCTGGGTGCGAATCTTGCGGCCTCCGGCCTGGCGCTGCTCACCATCGTGCTGTATGTGCTCGCCTACACGCCCATGAAGACCCGCAGCACGATGAACACCCTCGTCGGCGCGGTGTGCGGCGCGATACCGCCCATGATCGGCTGGGTCGCCGCCTCGGGCACACTCGACATCGGCGCGTGGGTGCTGGGCTCGATCCTGTTCGTCTGGCAGATCCCCCACTTCTTCGCCCTGGCGTGGATGTACCGCGAGGACTACGAGCGTGGCGGGTTCGCCATGCTGCCTGTGCTGGACCGCGACGGCCGCATCACCACCCAGGTCATCGTCATCACCAGCCTGATGCTCATTCCGCTGGGACTTCTGGCGACTCTGCTGAACATCGCAGGCATCGTCGCGGCGATCGGCTCATTGGCGCTTGGCCTGTGGATGCTCGCGCTCAGCGTCCGCCTGTATCGCAACCACAGCGACGCCAACGCCCGCAGCGTGTTCCTTGCGTCCATCACGTACCTGCCGCTGCTGCTGATCCTGTTCGTGATTGATCGCGGACCGCTGATGTGATTTTGGATTTTCGATTGTGGATTTTGGATTGTGTCGGTCTTTCCTCACAACCCAGAAAGCGATCAATACCTCATGACGGCGACAGCCTCAAATCCAAAATCCAGAATCGCACATCCAAAATCGGATCGACTCTTCACCTTCGCGTCCGCCGGCTGGATCATCCTGATCGCCGTCTTGGGCTGCCTCATCGTCGTCGCCTGGGCGGTGGCGCCGGTGATCCTGCGGAAGATGTCGGGCGGCGAGCGTGCCCCCGGCGATAACAGGACGATCGAGTCGTACAGGTTTGACCTTTCGAATCTCACCGTGCCGCGCGAGTTCATCGTGCCCGCGATGATGCACCGCGACATGGTGCCGACGCTGGATCAGCCGACGCATTCGGGGCCGACCGAGGGCGCTTCGGGAGGGGGCGATGCCGCGCAGCGATGGGAGCAGATGCAGCGCACCAACGATCCGCAATACGGCAAGTATCTGCTGCCCGCCGACATCGTCGTGGGCGTGGCGCTCGATGGCGAAGCCCGGGCGTATCCGCTGCATGTGCTCAACGTGCATGAGATCATCAACGATGTGCTGGGCGGCAACCCGATCGCGGTCACCTACAGCTGGCCCTGCGCCAGCGCGGTGGTGTTCGACCGCCGCGTGAACGCGCCGCTTCAGGGAACCGCGGTCTTCGCGCACAGCGGCTTGCTCTACAATTCCAACCTGCTGATGTACGACCGCAACCAGACGCGCACGGGCAAGGATTCGCCCGTGTTCGGCGGCGGCAACGAGATGCTCTGGTGCCAGCTCACCGGCCGACCCATCACTGGCAGCGCTTCGGCCATCAAGTCATCGCTCTCGATCCTGCCCTGCGAAGTCACATCATGGGCGGATTGGAGCGCGCAGCATCCCGACACCACGGTGGTCGATCGCGACCTGGGCATGGCCGAACGCTACAAGGACGCCGCGCCCACGCAGTATTTCAACGACCCGGACATCCTGACGCCGGTGTCGCCCGAAGCGCCCGCTGACACGCTTCCCTCCAAGACCCGTGTGATCGCGGTCATCACCGGTGATGCCTGCCGCGTGTATCCGCTGCCGTATGTGCTCGATCACGCCCGCCCGGACATTGAAGCGAAGGGGAAATCGCCGGGCGTCGAACTCGTCGAATGGACCGACACGCTCGGCTCGGCGACGCTGCGGTTTATCGGCGACCGCAAGGCCGGCACGGTGCGCGTCGAATGCGATCCTCCCGACGACACGATGATCTCGATCAACGCCTTCTGGTTCGCATGGCATGCGATGCATCCGCACGATGCGCTGTTCAAGCCATCCGAATGATCCGCGCTATGGCGCTTCGCCGGCGAGATTGAGCGCGGTGTGCAGCGCCTCATTGAGAAACGAACTCGCGGCCACATTGCCATTGCGGTCAATCACCACTGCATGCGGAATTCCGCGAACAGCGTATGCGCCGGACATCGAGCCGAATGACTTCGCCTTGTCGGCCGCAGGTGTGTCAATGCAGATCGGATATTCCAGCTTGTCCTTCTCCAGCACGTTGAGAATGTCCAGTTCATCACTGCCGGGGGTGTGCACGCCGATGTAGATGATGCCGCTCTCCTTCCGCTGCGCATGCATCTCGCGCATGACCGGCAGGTCAAATCGACAGGGACCGCACCAGATCGCCCAACAATCGCCTGGCGTCAAAAGCGATTTCGACCGTTCCGTGCTTGACGCCCTCTTCAGGAAGGCCGAATCGATCGTCCGGATTGTCCTTCTTCGGCTGGCGGTCGTGCGCCAAGCCTTCGGCATGCGTCGTCCACGTCTCGTCGAGCCGCACATGCAGGCTTTCAAGAGCATGAACGGCATCCTCGCTGCTGCGAGCTTTGCGAACGATTTCAGCCGCGGACGGCGTCGCAGGATGGGCTTGAGTTCCGATGGCAGTTCGCGGACCAACCGAGACGCAAACCCCCCACGACGTCACCAGCGCGATTCTGAGTTTGCCGCAAGTTCCGGACATGTCGCCTCCTGTTTCGCCGCACAGTTCGTTCGGTGTCGGTGCCGCAGGAAAGGAATTTTCCCTCTTTCATGAAGTGCCGTCAATCAAGAGCCCCAAAACAAAGCCCGGCGCGAGCCCCTTTCGGGAACTCACGCCGGGTGCAGAAGTACGGCGGCATCGTCGTCGCCAATCGCCAAAGTTGGAAGGACATCGCCGACGATTCGCGCTGAATCGCCGCAGATTCATGTCTACCCAGAGTGCCCCGCTTGACCAGAGTGTCATGGCGTGACGGTTCAGCTATTCAATCGCCAGATGCTGATGTTGAGGACGCTCGCAAATGTCACCCACAACAGATATGGCACGAGAAGCCACGATGCGATGCGACTGAATGGCGCAAAGATCACAATCGCCGCGAGGATCGCCAGCCAAAGCATGATGATTTCCACGGCCGCCGCGCCAGGATTGCGCAACGTGAAGAAGAGAAACGACCATGCAATGTTCAGAGCAAGTTGGACGCCAAATGCGATCAGCGGCGCCATCGGGCGCGGCTCGCCATGCATGCTCGTTGTCGCGCGCCACATGATCCAGAGGGAAACACCCATCATCAGGTAGAGCGTGGTCCATACCGGACCGAATATCCATGAGGGTGGATTAAACGCAGGCTTGACGAGGGTGGGATACCACGAGTTGACGTTGGACGCCGTGGCCCACCCACCGATCGCCGCCGCGGCGAGGCAGATGATGATGCACACGATGAAGCTGATGATGCCAGGGTTGGTCATGGTCTACACGCCGGTAACGATACGACCGCCTTACGTGCTGCAACGAGCCGCTCATACGCCAAGCATCATCGTCGCGAACAACAGGAGCCACACCACGTCCAGGAAATGCCAGTACATCGCACAGTACTGAACGCCGGCATATTCCTGTGGTGCGTATCGATTCTGCATGGCGCGCGAAGCCACCACGGCCATGGGCGCAAGGCCGCCCGCCACGTGCGCAGCATGCAGGCACGTGAAGACGTAGAACACCGTCAGCGCGAATCGCCATTCGTTCGATTCGTTCCATCGTTCCACCGCCGGCGGAAGCCATTCGATCCACGCGAACGCCTGCAGCGCGACGAACACAAACCCCAGGGCCAGCGTGGCCAGCATCGCCCATCGCAGTTGGCCGTTTCGGCCGCGTCGGATGGCCCAAAGTCCCCATTGCATCGTCACGCTGCTCATCACGATCGCAAGCGTGCTGAACCAGAGAACACGCGGCAGCGCGGGCAGGTCCGGCCAATGCTTCCCGATCTGCAGGCGAAGAACAATAAACGCGATGAGCGTCGCGCCGAAGAGCATCCCCAGCGAAGCCAGAAAGAGTCCGAGGCCGAATTTGCCGGCGATGAAGCTCGCGGCTCGATCAGTGAAGGGCGTGCGTCGAGCGATGGGCGGATCCTGCATCAGCGAGGCGGAGGCCACCACTCCGCTCAATGCCCGCCCGACGGAGCCGCTCCCGCAGGCGGCATTGCCGGCAACGTGTCGAGTTCGGCCTTGATTTCCTTGGTTTCGCCGCTGGGCAGCGTGCCGAGGTAC
>CAZCGB010000312.1:0-4331 GCA_964498045.1 uncultured Isosphaeraceae bacterium | reverse complement strand
GTAACTGAACTTGTTGTCTTCACGCACGCCGCGCGGCGTGGTGAGCAGCGACAGCCCCACCAGCGCGAGCATGACCACCCCGCGGAGTAGGCGCACCACTTCGATGTTCGCGCCCGGAATGCTCCTTCCCGGCACGATCTGCCAGACCGTCAGGACGATGCCGATGAGCCAAATGAAGTTGATTGATCCGCGAATGCGCAGCGGCTGACGCAAGAGTTCGTCGCGTTGAATCGAGGAGATCTGCTCACGCCTGTACATGAGCGTGTCCCACACGAAATACACCCCCAGCAGAATCGCGCAGCAGAAAGCCCACTCTTTCCACAGGATCAGCGTCCATGTGAACGGCACGCCGCGAAAGTAGCCCAGCAGGAGGGGCGGATCGCCGATCGGCAGCAGCGTGCCCCCGATGTTGCTGACCAGGAAGATGAAGAACACGACGGTGTGCGTGACATGCTTGCGCTCGGCGTTGGTCTGCAACAGCGGGCGAATCAAGAGCATGCTCGCGCCCGTGGTGCCGACAATGCTCGCGATGGCTGCGCCGATGGCCAGGAAAGTGGTGTTGGTGATCGGATGGGCCGGCAGATCGCCCTTGAGGCTGATCCCGCCGGAGATGACATACAGCGAAAACAGAAGCGTGATGAACGGAACGTACTCGACAACAACGGAATGCACGAGGATGGTGGGGATGGAGTTCGCGCCCTCGGCGAGCAGCAGATAGACCAGCGTTGCTGCCGCAAACCCCAGGGACACGATGAGCCGATTGCGGTTGTTCTCCCACCAGTGATGTGCTGCGGGAATCAGCGGCAGAACGGCAATGCACGCAAGCAGGCCGACGAACGGAAGCACGCCGACGCCCCACGCGCCGGGAACGTGGGCTTCGTTTTCTTCGCCCGCATGCAGGAACGCATGCACGATCAGCCACGCAAGAATCAATGCGCCTGCCGACATAGCCACCCAGGTCAGCGGGTCGATCCTGCCGGACTTGGAATTGGCGGAATTGGATTCTCTTGATGTTGCGCTCGATGCGATCATGTTGCTCCGATGGCGATCACACAATACCTGCGGACCACGGTCGAACCAAACTGCGCGAACGCATATCGTCTGACTCATGCGAAACCAGAAGCCGTTCAACACTCGCATCGCCATGTGCGCACTGATGCGTGTCGTGCTCGTCTTGGCGGCCGCTCCGGCATTCGCTCAGTCGCCCAGTGATGTACGCCCCTTTCGGTTCGGCCCGTTCGAAACCGCGTTGGTTGGATTGGGCCTGCCCTCAGCTGCGGGCGTTTCCGACGATGGCTCGATCTTCATTGCCGACGCGGGCCTGCATCAGGTGCTGGTCTACTCGCGCAGCGGCGATCGTTTGCGGGCATTCGGAGTGCTGGGAGACGGCGCGGGGCAACTGCATGCCCCGATGTCAATTGCGGTCGGCTCCGACGGCCTTGTGTATGTCGCCGACACCGGCAACGATCGGGTGCAGGTGTTCACTGCAGCAGGCAACGTCGTCAGAACGTGGGGAAAGCGCGGCCGGGGCGAGGGCGAGTTCTGCTCGCCGCAGGGCATCGCCGCACAAGGTGATCGAATCGTCGTCGCCGACACGGGCAATCAGCGCGTCCAGGTCTTCGGTATCGACGGCCAATTCGTCATGTCCTTGACCGGCGACGGCGCGCAGATGCTCAAGCGCCCGGTTGCGGTGGCTGTGGATGAGACCGGGCGGATTTTCACTGTTGATGCTGATAAGGACGCCGTCTTCGTCTTTGATTCAACTGGTCAATTTGTCCGGGCATTCGGCGATTACGGCCCGTTCGCGGGCCTGCTCAACGATGCGCAAGGCATCGCGTGTTACGGCAGCCAGGTGCTGCTTGCGGACACATCAAACCATCGCGTGCAGTTCTTCGATGCGCAAGGCGACATGAAGAAGCAGTGGGGCATCCACGATCCGGCTTCGCACGAAGGCAACGGCCGCATTCACTATCCGCACGATGTGACGATCGCGCCTGATGGCAGCTTTGCGGTGCTCTGCGAACCGCTGGAACATCGATGCCAGATCTTCCGCGGCGTGCAGCCGGGCGATCCCGAGGAGCCCCGGCAGGCGAATGCCATCAGCGAGCAGACGCACTTCGGGCAGCGACTGGCGATCGACGGCCGACTGCTGCTGATTCCAGAGCCCGAGCACCACTTCATCTATGTGCTTGATTTGATGAATGAAGCTCCGATCATGATCAATCAGTCAGGCCAGCGCGGCACGAAGTTCGGCCAATTCATTCGACCCGAGGGCATTGTGGTTGACGAGAAGTCCCGCACAACCATGATCGCCGACCCATCGCTGAATCGTGTGCAGACGTTCTCGCTGGCGTTCAAGCCCGAAGAGACGCTGAAGTACGATCCGTTCTTCGCGAGGTTCGTGCGATCGGTCGACTTCACGCATCCGAAGTTCGCCAAACCCGTTCCCCGGATGCTCTGGCCTTTGTCGCCCGAAGCGATTCGCCGCGATGCCCAGGGCAATCTGCATGTGCTCGATACCCGCAACGCGATGGTGATTGTTTTCGACGTCGGCATGAATTTCGTGCGTGCGTACGGCGAGTACGGATCGGGCCCCGGCCAGTTGAAACAGCCGACTGATGTCGCGTTCGGCCCCGATGGCGCGACGGCGTACGTGGTTGATGCCGGCAATTGCCGAGTGCAGGCGTTCGACATGTCGGGCAAACCGACGCTGACTTTCGGTTCGTTCGGCGAAGGCGATGGCCAATTCCGCTCGCCGTTCGGCATTGCCGTCGATCGGACCGGTGCTGTGTTCATCAGCGATGCGCAGGCCGACCGCGTGCAGAAGTTCGATGCGACGGGCTTGTTCTTGAAACAGTGGGGAAAGCGCGGGCTGAACCACGGTGAGTTCTGGCGGCCGCTGGGGATGGCGATCGACGGCCGCGACCGGTTGTTCGTGATCGACCACGGCAACCACCGCGCACAGCTGTTCACGCTGGACGGCGAGTGGCTGGGCACGTTCGGCGCGGGCAGGTCAACCATGAAGTCGCAATACGCGGAATAACATGAACAGCATGGAGAGATGTGCGCACAAACTGAGGTTCACGCTGGTTTCCGCAATGTGTGGCATGGCTCTGTGCGCGTGCGATTGCACCCGGCCGCAGACGAATCCAATGTCCAATGAGCCTGCCTCAACCGCGCCAGCAACCACGGTATCTGCGCCATCGCTGGCGAGCGGCGAGAATCAGGGCAAGCTGATCATCAGCAACGACCAGACGGTGCGCGTTCACTACGTCACGATCCCAGGATCGATTATCGTGAGCGAGCCGTTTGCCATCGAATTGCGCGTCGAGTCGCCCGATGGCCAGGCAGCGGATGACCTGACCGTGAGCGTTGATGCGGGCATGCCCGAGCACGCGCATGGGATGAACGTCGAGCCGACGGTCAAGCCGCTCGGGCGCAACACGTTTCGCATCGACAACATGGTGTTTCACATGACCGGCCGCTGGGAGGTGTACTTCGACGTGACGCGCGATGGCATGACATCCCGCGCACAGGATGAGATCACACTCGAATGAGGCGACCGCTCGTAATGTTGATGGCCGTGCCGATCCTCGGCTTCGTTCTCGCCTCGGCCAGCGCGCAGCGCGATGGGGGACTCCTGTCAACATCCGTCGAGTTCACCGCAGAGGAGATCAAGCGCATCGAGCAGCATTCGCCGCTGCCCGACCCGCCGGTCGATCCGACCAACCAATACGCAAGCGACGCCGACGCGGCTCGGCTCGGTCAGTTCCTGTTCTTTGATACGCGGCTTTCGAGCAGCAACAGCGTGTCGTGCTCGACCTGTCACGATCCCGCCAAGGGCTTCAGCGACAATCGGCGACTGTCCAAGGGTTTGCGTGTCGTCAATCGCCACGCGCAATCGTTGTGGAACATGGCGTACAACCGCTGGTATTTCTGGGACGGGCGCGCAGATTCGCTTTGGGCGCAGGCGCTTGGGCCCATGGAGCGCGATGACGAAATGGGAGGCGACCGCACCGCCATCGCGCGACTGATGTTCAACGATCGGCAACTGCGCAAGGCGTACGAAGCGGTTTTCGGAAAGATGCCCGATTTGAGCGATGCGCGTCGGTTTCCCCCGAATGCGCGGCCGGTGACGGAGTCACTTGACGAACCGCGCGATGTGGCATGGCGGAAAATGCGCGAGGATGATCGCCGCGCGGTCGATCGCGTGTTCGTCAATGTCGGCAAGGCGATCGCCGCCTACGAAGCGAAAATCATCAGCACGGATTCCGCGTTCGATCGATTTGTCGAAGGCCAAGGCTCTGCCTGGCGTCAAGGCTATCGTCACC
>CAZCGB010000311.1:0-4341 GCA_964498045.1 uncultured Isosphaeraceae bacterium | reverse complement strand
CGGCGATGCTGCGCTCGGCATCGAAGAATTTTCAGTTCCTCACCGTGGTCACATCGGCTGATCAGTACGATCGAGTGATCACCGACATGCAGGCCAACCCTCTCGACGGTGGGGGCGGCGCGACGACCTTTGAGCTGCGCCGCGAACTCGCCGCAGCGGCCTTCATGCGCACGGCCGAGTACGACACGGCCATCAGCGCATGGATGGGCACGCGGCGCGAGGAGCCATTTCCGGCGATGCTGCGGCTTTCGTACGCCCGCGTCAACGATTTGCGCTACGGTGAGAACCCGCATCAGGCGGCGGCGGTCTATCGCAATCCCGCGTCGGCGGAGCCGAGCGTGGTCACCGCGGAAGTGCTGCATGGCAAGGAGCTGAGCTACAACAACCTCAATGACGCTGCGGCGGCGCTGGAGCTGGTGCAGGAGCTCTACGAGGTGTTCCCCGACTCCGAGGGCGCGGCGATCATCAAGCACGCGAATTCCTGCGGCGTTGGGATCGCCATCGCACTTCATGATGCATTCGACAAGGCGCATGAAGGCGATCCGCTCGCGGCCTATGGCGGCATTCTTGCGGTGAATCGGCCGATTGACGCCGCGACCGCGCGGCGCATCGTGGAAGGACAGAAATTCCTGGAAGTCATCGTTGCGCCGAATCTTGACGGCGCGCCCGCCTATGCGTCCGATGCGCTGGAGATGTTGAAGAAGCGCTGGACCAACGTGCGCCTTCTTGCGGTCAACGGCATTCGGCACACCGGTCTGCGAAAGATCAACTACAAGTCCGTCCCCGGCGGCATGCTCGTGCAGGAACGCGACATGAAGCTGGTCGACCTTGACGAATGGCGATGCCTCGCGGGGCCGCAACCCGACAATGCGACGCTCAATGATGCAGCATTCGCCTGGACTGTGGCGAAACACCTGAAATCCAACGCGATCGCCATCGCGCGCGGCGGGCAACTCCTGGGGGCGGGCATGGGCCAGGTCGATCGCGTCAACGCCTGTCAATTGGCGATCACGCGCGCCGGCACGAAACTGGCGCATGCGAAGGCCGGCGTCACCGTCGCCGCGTCAGATGCGTTCTTCCCATTTCCCGACGGCCCGGAACTGCTCCTCAAGGCCGGCGTCGGCTGCATCGTCCATCCCGGCGGCAGCAAGCGCGATCAGGAGACGATCGAGCTGTGTGAGAAGAAGGGCGTCACGCTGCTGATCACCGGCACCCGGCACTTCAGGCATTAGCGCGACATCGGGCATTCGGGTCGTGTTGCGGCGAGTCGTTACACTCTGATCGAGCCGCACGCAGGAGGCCATGGCTTTGGCAGTCACAGGTGGATTTCGAATGTGCGTGACGCTCGCCGCGAGCCTGGTCATGCTCGGCGGCTGCGTCATGCTTGATCGCCACACGCCGCGGGTCGAGACCAGTGCGCTGACCACGGCGGAGTCGAACGACACGACATTGGGTCGTCGGTGGGCCGCAGCCGCCCCTGCCGATCCGCAACTCAGCGCGTTTCGCGTGTTGCCGAGCAGCCTCGAGGCGTTCGCCGCACGCGTGGCGATGATTGACGCGGCCGAGCGCACGCTCGATCTTCAATATTACATCTTCTCAAGCGATGACACCGGCCTGTTCATCATCGATCGACTCGTGGCCGCCGCGGACCGGGGCGTGCGCGTCCGGCTGCTGATCGACGACATGTACGCGCGCGGTGTGGAGAAGGGGCTCGCCGCCTTTGATGCGCATCCCAACATTGAATTGCGCATCTTCAATCCGTGGACGCAGCGATCCGGAGGATTGGCACGCGGCATCGAGTTCCTCTTCACGCCCCGGCTCAATCATCGCATGCACAACAAGATGCTGATCGCTGACGGCGTGGTGGTGATACTTGGCGGGCGGAACATCGCCGATGAGTACTTCGACCTCGGCAGCGAGTTTGTGTTCAAGGACCTCGATGTCGCGGCAGCCGGGCCGGTCGCCGCCGCATCAAGTCAGTTGTTCGATGCGTTCTGGAACGGTCCGGATGCGATTCCAATCACCGGTCTCAAGCCCATGCCAGACTTCGCTTCCATGCTCGAGGGCGCGAAGACGAGGTTGCAGGAGCATCGAGAGAGCATGAAGGATTCGCCGTACGCCGACGCCGTGCGCGCGACGGTCTTTGCGCAGCAGGTGGGCTCGAAGTCGGTGCAATGGGTGTTCGCCAAGGGCAGGATCGTCGGCGACGCGCCGGAGAAGACCACGAAAGCGGGTGATCCGGAGTGGACCCAGTCGCTGGCCGCGGAGGTGAAGGACGAATTCTTCTCAGCCACGCGAGAACTGCTGGTGAGTTCGCCGTACTTCGTGCCCGGCAAGCCCGCCACGGCACACTTATGCGAAGTCGCCGCGGGCGGTGCGAGCGTGTGCATCCTCACCAACTCGCTGGCGGCGAGCGACGTGCCGCTGGTGCATTCGCACTACTCGAAGTACCGTAAGAAGCTGGTTGAAGGCGGCGTCGAGCTGTTCGAACTTCGACGACGCAGTGCGCCAGACGCGAAGTCCGAAGACGCCGGCCGTGCGTTCGGATCGGCCAACGCCAGTCTGCACGCCAAGTCGTTTGTCGTGGATCGCGAGCGCGTGTTCATCGGTTCGCTGAACCTCGACGCGCGGTCAGTGGTGCTCAACACCGAAGTCGGCGTGATGATTGAGAGCCCGGTCATCGCGGAGAGCGTGGCCAAGAGCATGAAAATGCTGATGGCTCCGCAATGGAGTTTCCGTGTGATGATGGACGATGGCGATCTGATCTGGATTGGCGAGGATGCCGACGGCAACGAGGTTCGCGACACGGTCGAACCAGACACAACTGGATGGCAACGGTTCAAGACCAAAATCATGGGCATCCTGCCCATCGAAGGTCAGGTCTGATGTGCAACTGGCCGACGCTCGAAAGCGCCTGCTTGGTGACGCGTCGCGCAAAGGCGGATGTCGGGGCATAGGCTGACCGCATGCCACAGCGCTTCATCACCGATACGTCCGGCGTCACGCGCTGCTTCTGGTGCATGAGCGACCCCATCTATCGCGACTATCACGATCACGAATGGGGTTTCCCGGTCACCGACGACCGCCGGCTGTTCGAGAAGATCTGCCTCGAAGGCTTCCAGGCCGGGCTCAGTTGGCTGACGATCCTGCGCAAGCGCGAGAACTTCCGGCAGGCGTTTCATGACTTCGACATCGAACGCGTGGCGAGCATGAACTCGCGCGACGTCTCGCGGCTGCTGAAGAACCCGGGCATCGTCCGGCATCGCGGCAAGATCCAATCCACCATCAACAACGCACGGCGGGCCATCGAACTCATCGAAGCCGAAGGCTCGATCGCCCGCCACGTCTGGCGGCTCGCCCCGGCTGAATCGAAGGCGGAAGTGATGTGGAAGGATGCCTCGCAGCCGACCTCGCCGCAGTCGATCGAATTGAGCAAAGGCCTGCGAAAGCGCGGCTGGACGTTCGTCGGCCCGACGACCCTTCACGCCTTCATGCAGGCGATGGGGCTGTTCAATCACCATATGCAGGGCTGCGATTTTCGGACGAAAGCCGCCACGGCGCGACGACGCCTGCGCGTGCCCGCCTGACCTCTGCACAAGGTTCCCTCACTTCTCCCGCCTGACCGCGTCGCTGAATGATCTTGTCATCGCTTCACATCAACGGCTACCATTGAGCCGATGTTGTATGTGGCGAACATGCCCATACCGCATGTCGTAGGACTGATCTCGATGACCAACGTCTTCGCCACAACCTGCGCCCTGGACGAGAAAGTGCTCGTCCTCAATCGCCTGTACACGGCGGTTCGCGTGGTCAGTGCGCGCCGTGCGTTCACGCTGCTGTGCAAGCGCATCGCCGAGGTCGTGCATATCGACGAAGGCAAGTACGTCAACTACGACTTCGAGACCTGGCAGGAAATCTCGGAGTTCCGCAGGCAGTATGAGCGCGACCAGCACGACTGGATCCGCACGCCGCGACTGGAGATCGCCGTGCCCAAGATCATCCGGCTGCTGGGCTACGACCGCTTCCCCAAGCAGCAGGTGAAGTTGAACCGGCGCAACCTGTACGCCCGCGACGGCAACAAATGCCAGTACTGCGGCAAGCACTTCCCCACGCGCGAACTGACGCTCGATCACGTCAACCCGCGCGTTCAGGGCGGCGAGCACACCTGGGAAAATCTGGTGTGCGCGTGCGTCAAGTGCAACGCCCGCAAGGGCGGCCGCACGCCGCAGCAGGCGCACATGCACCTGATCCGAAAGCCCGTGCGGCCGAAGCGCAACCCGGTGGTGATGCTGCGCCTGGGCGCGGCGAAATACCAGTCGTGGAAGGCATTCCTCAACGATG
>CAZCGB010000310.1:0-4373 GCA_964498045.1 uncultured Isosphaeraceae bacterium | reverse complement strand
CCACGGTCGGCCCGGCGTCGACTGACGCGGCAATCATCGCCAAGCTGATCGAAGCGGGGGTCAGCGTCTTTCGCCTGAATTTCAGCCACGGCACGCTGGACGATCATGCTTCGCGCGTCCGCTTGATTCGCAGCGTCAGCACGCAGATCGGACGGCCCCTGGCGATTCTCGGCGACCTGCAGGGGCCGAAGATTCGCATTGGAAAAGTCGCTGACCAAGGTGTGGATGTCCCGACAGGTTCGGTCGTGCGCTTTGAGCGGAGTGGACCCGCAACCAACATGGGCGACAAGCCATTTCGGATGTGCTGCACCTACAACCGTCTCATCGACGATGTTCAGCCGGGACAGCGCCTGCTGGTCAACGACGGCGCAGTGCGCATGCTGGTGATCGAGAAGACGCCTGAGTTCATTGACTGCCGCGTCACACTGGGCGGACTCGTGACTTCCAACAAGGGAGTGAATCTGCCGGACACCCGTGTGCAGGCTCGCTCATTATCCGATCGCGATGGCGATTGCGTCGCGTTCGCCATCGAGCATGAACTCGATTTTCTCGCCTTGAGCTTTGTCCGCACTGGCGAAGACGTGCGTGATCTGCTCGCCCTGATCGAACGGGAGAAGTCGCGTGCGGGCAAACCGGATTTGCGTGTGAGCGTGGTGGCCAAAATTGAGACGCCCTCGGCCGTGGCGCACATGGAGTCAATCGTCGACGTTGCTGACGCGATCATGGTCGCGCGTGGCGATCTGGGCGTGGAGATGGACCTCGCAGCTGTGCCGGTGATTCAGAAGCGGCTCCTGAAGGCGGCGCAGGACTACGGCAAGCCGGCGATAGTCGCGACGCAGATGCTGGAGTCGATGATCAATGCGCCCTCGCCCACGCGCGCCGAAACGAGTGATGTGGCGAATGCGATCTTCGACGATGCCGACGCGGTGATGCTCTCTGCTGAAACGGCGGCGGGGAAGTATCCGGTCCTTGCGGTGGAGCAGATGCGCCGCATCGCTGAGCATGCGGAATCCTACGTGGCCAGCCTGCCGTCACAGCCGTCTCCGCCTCGAAAGCTGGTCGAGTCGCACTATCGAACCGCCGCACTGGCGCATGGTGTGTGGACGGTGGCTCACGACGTGCTTGCGAAGTTCATCGTGGTCTGGAGCCAGCAGGGCGGTGGTGCGCGATACCTGAGCCAGAACAACTTCCGCATCCCGATCATCGCTTGCACCAGCGACGATCGTGCCGCACGTCGCATGCAACTGCTGCGGGCGGTCACGCCGGTGCGCATGAACTTGCCGGAGAACGCCGCGCACTTCCGACTGATGGTTGACGCGTATTTGCTGGAAACCGGCTGGGCTGCGGAAGGCGATGTGTGCATTTTGGTCGCCAGCGCCAGATTCGGCGTGCCCGGCCTTACGAATGCGATGGCGATCCACAAAATCGGCGATGCGATGACGGAGCTCTCCTGATCGCCACGTGCGGCTCTTGGAAAATCGCCTCCGCGCCAATCGCGTGTTCCTACGCCTTCGGTTCGCGATACAGATCAAGATAGAAATCGAGCAGCTTGCGCCCATCGATGTCGCGCGTGCGGTTGTGCGCGAAGCCGAATTTCTCGAACAGCGCGATTGCCGGCCCACGCTCAATGCGCACATCCAGCACAATCTTCAAATAACCGTGATGCTTGCAGAACAGGAGCGCCTTCTCCATGAGCAGCGCGCCGATGCCATGTCTCCGAAACGTGCTCCGCACGCGGAGGCGGCGTATTTCCGCCGAGTTCTCCGCGATCTTCTGCACGCCGACCATCCCGATGACCAGATCCCGGAATGCGGCCACCCAGAACCCGCTCAAGCCATTGTCGCTGAAATACCCTTCACGCAGGTTGTCGATGTCGGCGCCCGTGTCGTTATCGCCCACCAGTCCTTCAATCACGCTCTCTTGAAACAGCTCGCGAAGCCAGGGCAGGTCGCGGTCCTCCGCCAGCCTCAGGGTCACCTGCTTCAGCGCAAAGTCGCCGGGGCATTCAGGCGTGGGGCGACCGGCGGGAGGTGGAGGCGAGGATGCGCTCATCGACGGCGAGTCTGCGTGTCGCCTGGGCCGCATTCATCACCGCCGTGGGAGTTCCACGATTTCCAGGCGGTCATTCGCCGGCTCAAGCACGGCGGCAGTATATCGGGCCGCCCGATGCAGCGCACCTGGATTGATGACACGCGTGTCACCCACCCGCTCGTCTCGAAGTTCGTGCGTATGCCCATGCAGCAGGTAGTCGACTCCGTCGTCCATGGCCGACTGCATCGCCTGCTCGACGTGTCCGTGTGTGAAGGCGATCTTGCGCCCGTTGATCTCGATTCGGCCGGCGGGATGATCGTTGACCACGCCGACAAGCTCCGCGTATCTGCCAAGCCCGCTTTCATCGCAATTGCCCAGTACGATTCGTGCGTTGTGCCCGACGAGTTCATCGATGACCGCATCCGAGCCGAGGTCGCCGAGATGAATCAGGACTGAGCAGCCGCGATCAAGCAGTGTGCGCACAGCCGATCGAGTCGGTTCGACCCGACCGTGGCTGTCAGAGAGGATGCCGATGCGCATTGCCGTACGTTGATTCATCGCCCGCCGCGACCTGGGCTTTGCTGCACGAGCATGTCAATGTACGCCAGATAGCCTTGCTCGAATTCCATCAGGTCAGGATTGAAGTACTCCTGCACCACAGGCGGGCCGATGCGCCCGCCGCCACCCGAACCCGAGACGCCGCGACGGCGCGGATTGATGAACTGCGATGTCGCCATGCGCCCCACGAGCCGGCCTTCCGCCGCGTCGGTGAGAATCTGCGCCAACGAAGCGCGATAGCGTCCGTACTCACCATCATCCAGATACCGCGTCAACGCCCACACCTGCGCGTAGTACGTGAGCAGCAGGTCCTTGCTTTCATTCAGAAAGCTCTGCGGGGTGCGCGTCAGCAATTGGTCGAGGGAAATCAGTTCATCGTTCGCCGAGGCCTCGCGCAGCGTCTGACGGCGCTCGTAGTTCATCGCGGGATTGAACGCCGGCAGCTTCTCGTCGTCCTGGCGGTAGCCTTCCATGTACGTGGCCATGCCTTCTTCAAGCCAGATCGGCAGCTGATGCTTGAAGGTCTGCTGCGTGTACTGGTGCCAGCCCTCGTGCGCGGCGATCGCGAAAGTGTCGCGCGAGTAGCCATAGCGATCGATGTAGTAGAGGACGGATGTGCCGCGCGTGGTGAACCCGCCGCGACCGAGGTTGGAGAACATCGCCGCCTGATCGGGAAGCATCTCCTGCGTCTTGCTCTGCCACTGGCGGCGGGTCATGAACAGGAACGTGTCGAGCTTGCGGTCGGGCTTGGGCAGAACCGTGATCGCGGTGGTGTAATGCTCGAGCGCGCGTTCGTAGAACACCGGCAGGCGTTCGAGGAAAACCGTGGAATCGACCGTGGTCCACAGCCGGTAATTCGGCGTGGTGATGAGCGTGCCGTTCGCCTCGCCGTATTCCCATGGTGCGCGTGTGACGGTGAGTTCGGGCGTCTGGCGAACCGCCTCGGAGGCCTTCATCGGCTCAGGCTTCGGCGTGGCGTCGGCGGTGCTCAGGCCCAGCGAAGGTTCGGGCGCGGGCTTCGGCGCCGTCGAGCATCCGAAGATGCCCGCGCACAGCGCGGCCGGGATGGCGAATCGAAACAAGACTGTCACGTGCGCGTCACTCCGTGCGCGATGATTCCAGCATTCCGGCGATGACGATCCCGTCAACCGCCGAGTGATTGTAACGCCTTGCGGGCCGCATCGAGGTCCGCTTCCGCCTGAGCCAGCATCTGCTTGGTTTCCACGACCTTTTCAGCCGGAGCCTTGCTGATGTACCCCTCGTTGGAGAGCCGGCCGCGGAAGCCCGAAACCGCCTTCTCCTTCTCGGCGATTACCTTGGTCAAACGGGCCTTCTCCGCGCCGACATCGACCGCGTCGACCAAGCCATGCAGCAGGATCTCACTTCCCTCGAAGGCGAAAGGAATGCACGTGGCCGGCCGGGCTGCGCCGCCTTGCAGAGTCTCCACGCGATCGAGCAGTGCTAGGGCCTCCGCCACGCCGCCGGCCTGGCTGATCAGCGCGATGACAGGAGCGGTTGCCGTGAGGTGAATCTTTTTCTTGGGCGGAACCTGGCGCTCGGCGCGGATGTTGCGGATGACATTCACCAGGGATTGCACGCGCTCGAATGCGGCGATGGCGGTCGCGTCGTCGAGGCGGGCGTCGATGACCGGCCACGGGGCGGTCGCCAGCACGTCGGAACTGTCGAGTTTCACACCATCCATGCCGGCTAAGCCGCAAGCGGCGACGGAAGGCCACAGCGCCTCGGTCACAAAGGGCATAACCGGATGCAGCAGTCGCATGATC
>CAZCGB010000309.1:0-4383 GCA_964498045.1 uncultured Isosphaeraceae bacterium | reverse complement strand
TCATCAAGCACGGCAGCGCGAACGTCGTGCTCGCCGCGGCCCTTCACGCCAATCCGTTGGGCGGCGATTGGCTCGCGGATCTGGATGCGCCGGCCTCCCGAATGCTCACATGGTCCGGCACGCTTGGGCATGCCCTGTTCGAGCCCGACCCCCGAACATGGATGAAGCCGGGCAAGGAGGCGTTGGCGAGGTTCTGCGATGAGATCGCCCCGCAATTGCGTCAGCATCAGCGCGCGCTGTGCTTTCAACCGCACGCCCGCCACGTGCTCAATGATGCGCCATCCTGCCTGACGTTCCTGCGCGAGCGGTCCGGGCAGGGCTTCGAAGTCGCCTTCGCCCCCGCCTCCATGCTTGAACCATCCATGATTGACCGTCTTGAAGAGCATCTGCAGAGGCTCTTCGAGGGCCTTGGCGACAAGTGCCCGATGGTCATGCTCAACGATGTTCAGGTCGTCACCAATGCCGACGGTGACCAGCATTGCGAAACGACGGCCCTGGGCGAGGGCCTGTTCCCGCGCGAAGTCATTCGATCGCTTTTGAACTCGTGCGTGCCGCGTGATACGCCGATCGTGATCGACGGACGAGCGGGAGGCACATCGATTCAGCGGCAGATCGACTGGCTGATCGGCTGATCACGATTTGATCACACCGGCTGTTTGGCGATGGCGTGCGCCTTCGCCAATTCCGCCGCGTGCTTCATGCCCGCCTCGCGAATCGGGTCCGCGCCAGCGGAATACTGCAGCGGCGATTCGACCGCCACGTCCGGCTCAACTCCCTTGCCCTCGATCGCATCACTGTACTTGCCCAGCGCGAAGGCCGGATACATCAGCACCGAGTCGCCGCCGACGTCTGCGAACGTCGCCGGCAGCAGTGCGCCCGCCGTGCGCTGTCCGACCAGTGTGCCGATCTTCCTGGTCTTAAGCTCATAGGCGAGCATCTCCTTGGCGCTGCGCGTCTGGCCGTCGATGAGCGCGACGACGGGCTTGCGCCATTTGGAGTTGCGGCCGGCCAGCACCTTGAGCACGCGCGTGACCATGTCGGCGCTGCCGCCGCGGCCGCGCAGGTCGAGCACCATCGCCTCGCAATCCTTGAACTCGTTCTGCACGAGCTTTTGCAGCATCGTGTCCATGCCGCGCGTGTGCACGTACCAGAAATGAATGTACGCGACGCGCCGTCCATCAACCTCAATCACCTCTGCGCTGTGCCGGGCCGCCTCCATCGCTGAGTAGTTCGTCGCGACGACATCAAAGTCATGCGCAACGCCTTCCTGGCGTTCAATGCGCAGCGCGATGTGGTCGCCATCTTCAGCAAGCAACGCATGCATGGGAGGATCGGGGAGAGCCGCATCATCGCTTCGCCAATCCAGTCTCGGCGAGGCCGCCGTGTCGACTTGATCGATCAGCACCACGCGATCGCCTCGCTTGATGCCGGCCTTGTCGGCAGGCCCGCCTTCAAGCACCCCCACGACGAAGTATTTCGCATCGAAGCAGACAAGTTCCATTCCGAATGTGGGAGCTGATTTTCCCGACAGATTGCGCATCATCTGCTCGTGCGCCGCGGCCGAGAGCAATCCAAGGTGGCTGGCGCGGATCTCGCCGAGCATTCGCTCGACGACTGCCCGTTCCTCGTCGAGCGTGGCGGCGTTGTGGGCCTCGTCGTGGTAGCGACGAGCGAGCTCGGGCACGGAACCATTGCGCGTCGGCTCGTCGTAGAACCCGTTGCGCAGCACTTTCACCACATTGTCGAACATCTCGCCACGCGGCGAATCGCCGGCATGCGAAGCGCCGCTGATCGTCATCAGCACGATCAGCACCAGCAGGCGATGTGGCAGTCGAATGGTCAGGAGCATGCCACGATGGTATCGGCTGCGGCAGCCGAGGCTGCGATGGGCCAGAATGCGATTTTCACCAACATCCCGCATTTTGGCGATGAGCCGGAACCCGTCGTTTCGCGGCAGCGTAAGCAAGGTGTACGACGTCAAAAGGGGCGTTCATCGCCCAAGCCCGTCCCCTTTCTGCCATGACCGCACCAAGGAGTACGAGCGAGCCTGGAGGCTCGCAGCCGCTGATGGAAACAGGTTTTCAGCGGCCAGATTTGATCGTCACACACACACACTGATGGTCTGAGAATTGACTGGCGCCGCGGATATCCGCTCGCCACCGGCGCGCATCGCGGCGCCTTCGCGTGCGCGTTGTTCCGCGTTGCCGGTTCATTGTCAGCATCATCAACAGGAGATCGAACGTGCCACGACTGCCGTTCCCTGGATGTTTCCGCGCTTTCCGTCAGTTCCTTCAATCCGTCTTCGCAACCATCTCCCTGGCGATTGTCGCTGGGCCGTCGTTCGCCGCGCCACCGGTGGCGCAGATCGTCGCCAGTACGCCCACGCGCGGTCAGGCGCCGTTCGCGGTGCACGTGCATGGGCTGAATTCCGCGCTGAATGCTGGCGATGAGTCCACTGCACGCTACGAATGGACGTTTGGCGATCCGAACGGGACGTACAACACGCTCGTGGGCTGGAATGCCGCGCACATCTACAACCAGAGCGGAACGTACACGGTCTCGCTGAAGGTCACCAACCAGAATCGCGAGACGCATTCGACCTCGCTGCAGGTGATCGTCGATCCTGCCGCGCGCACGAGCGTGTACGTCTCGCCCAACGGCAATGACTCCAACAGCGGCTCATCCCCCGCCGCCGCCATCCGCACGCTGTCGCGGGCCCAGGCGCTGATGGGTGACAACAAGGCGTTCTACCTCGAGCGCAACGCGGTGTTCACCGGCAGCAGCGGGTTGTCGACGGGCAACAAGAACGTGCTCATCTCCGCCTACGGCAGCGGGGCCGATCCTGTGATCATCTCCGACTCGACGACGCCGTATATGCGCATCATTCAGATCAAAGACACCGCGCGGGACGTCGTCGTCGAACACCTCACGCTCGATTCCATCTTCGCGCCCGACAACACCATCGTGCGCGGCATGGAGACGCATGGCGTCAACATTACGGTCCGTGATTGCCACTTCAACAAGGTGAGTTACGCGATGACCTCGGGCGGCGGCGGCGCGGTCGGGCTGCTGACGCAGAACAACGTCTGCGGCGTGCTTGGCGCGTATTACATCTGGATCGAAGGCTCGGATCACACGCACCTGGGCAATGTGGTTGCCGGCAGCGTGGACGAGCACAACATCCGTTTCGGCGGCGCGAGCCGGGTGCTGATCGCGTACAACGACCTGACTAACGCCGGCAAGTCATCGATCTGGTGCATGGCGGGCGATCACGCGTATGTGTGCAACAACAAGCTGCGCGAAGGCCGCATGCTGGCCGGGCCGAACTTCGCGGTGGTGTATCCGCTGGAGCGTTTCCCCTGGGTCGTCGCCGAGGCCAACGAATTCTTCGGCGCGCAGGTGATCCTCTACGACGGCGCTGAGCACATCGCCTTGCGGAACAACGTGATGCACGCCGACGGCTTCGAGGCCATCTCGATCTGGGGATTCAGCGCCGACCGCAATCGCGGCGTGCGCGACGTCGTGCTGGCCGGCAACACGCTCATCAACAACAGCCCGAACTACGGCCGCGCCCTGTCCATCGGCGCCGGGGCGGTGAACATCCGCGTGTCAAACAACATCTATGACGCGCCGCTGCTCAACGGGCAGAACGGCGGCAACGTCAACTGCGACGACACCTCACTCGGCAATCATGTCTTCGAGCACAACATCTGGGCCAATCCAAAGGTCGGTTCGCGCTGGCACAGCCTCAATGGCTCGATCCTGAGCGCGACGCAATGGAACAACCTGCCGCAGACCGACAGCGAGAACCACCGCACATTCGTCGCAGGCGACCTCAGCGCGGCGTTCCTGCCGAACTTCAGCGCCAATGTCGCTGTTCCAGTTCCTGGCGTGATGACGGATTTCCACGGCAACCCGCGCCCGGCGACCGGCACATCGCTTGCAGGCGCGGTGCTGGCTCCGCCATCGGGAATCTCCGGCGACGCCAACGGCGATGGTCACGTCAACGTCGCGGATCTTCTCGAAGTCGTCATTGGCTGGGGCGCGTGCGGTTCCTGTCTTCCCGACGTCAATCATGATGGCGTGGTCAACGTCGCCGACCTGATGATCGTCATCGTCGATTGGGGTTGAAGCATTCCCGCTCTCCCTGTTCGTGGCGGAAGTCGGGGAGAGTGATCAAGCGACGCGCCGCATGCGGCGCGTCGCGTTTCATTGATCGCCGAACATCGCGTCAACGAAGCTGTCGGGATCGAATGGCTCGACATCGTCGGGCGTCTCGCCCACGCCGACGAGCTTGACCGGCACATCCAGCGCATCGCGGATGGCGATGACGATGCCACCTTTCGCCGTGCCGTCGAGTTTCGCAAGGAAGATTCCGGTGAC
>CAZCGB010000308.1:0-4391 GCA_964498045.1 uncultured Isosphaeraceae bacterium | reverse complement strand
CGAATTTAATCATCACCAGACTGTGGCCGAGATCGGGCGGCTCATGCCACTTCTGGACCATCGCTATGGCGATTTGCAGGCACGCGGCGCAACCGATGCCGAACTCGATCGCGTGGTGAAGGACGACGCGACCAAGACGGCAATTCGCATCACGCTGATTCGTCCAGACGGCACGGTCATCGCAGATTCGGAGCGCAATCCTTCGACGATGGACAATCATCTGCATCGCCCCGAAGTCGATTCGGCGTTGAACGGACGGCCCAGACCAGATCTGCGGCAAAGCGTGACCACCAGCGAGCTGACGACTTACCTGGCGAACACCATAGTTCGCGACGGCCAGCCCATGCTGATTGTGCGCGGAGCGCTGCCGTTGTCTGCGGTCAGCGCGGAGCCGGCGCATATCGCTCGAGTGATCGCGGCGGCGGCCCTGCTCTCGCTGGCATTGACGTTTCTGGTGATCTACTTCGTCTCGCGCACGCTCAGTCAATCCGTCCAGAAGCTGGCCGCGGGCGCATCGCGGTTCGCGGTGGGTGATCTGGCGCATCGTATCGAGAGGCCGGAAAGCCTTGAGCTCGCAGCCCTTGCCGACGCCCTGAATGACATGGCCGGCCGATTGAGCGATCAGATTGAACTCCTGCAGACGCAGCGAAGTGAGCAGCAGGCGATTCACCAGTCGATGAGCAATGGCCTGATCGCGCTTGATCTCGAACAGCGCATCATCAGCATCAACCGCGCTGCGGAAAAGCTCCTGGGCGTGGACGGCACGGCGTCGCGCGGGCGAATGCTGCAGGAGGTGTTGCGCGAGCCGGAGCTGCATCGCTTCGTGGCAGAAACCATGTCAGGCGGCCCGCGTTCGGTGGGCGAATTCCAACTGCGCCATGGCGCTGGCCCGCGCATCCAGGCCGTCAGCCAGCCGCTGCGCAATGCAAGAGAACAACCCGCAGGATTGCTGGTGCTGATCACCGACGTCACTGAACTTCGACGGCTGGAAACGATTCGCAGCGATTTTGCCGCAAACGTCTCGCATGAATTGCGCACGCCAATCACAAATATCAAGGGCTACGTCGAGACCATGCAGGAAGTGGGCGTGACGGATGAAACCCAAACGAGACGGTTCCTTGAAATCATCGGGCGCAACACCCAGCGATTGGCGTCAATCATCGAGGACCTGCTCGCGCTGGCGCGACTGGAACAGCCGGGTACGCGTGCGTCACTCGATAAGCAATGGGTCAACGCCGTTCGCGCGGTGGAGACGACACTGGCGCAATTCGATTCGGACATCGCCGCGAAGAACACTCGCATCAACGTTCGAATTCCGGAATCGCTCCGGATCTTCGCGAACGTGCAGTTGCTTGAACAGGCCTTGGGTAATCTGATCTCCAATGCCATCAAATACAGCCCGGAAAAAACGACCGTAACCATCACTGGCGAGCAGGCGGCCACGGGCGAAGCGATTCTCTCGGTGACTGACGAAGGCCCGGGCATACCGGCGGAACACTTGACGCGGATATTCGAGCGGTTCTACCGGATCGATCGTGCGCGGAGCCGAGAGATGGGCGGCACCGGCTTGGGACTGTCAATCGTCAAGCACATCGCGCTTGTGCATCGCGGAAGCGTGACTGTGGAAAGCGAATTCGGCAAAGGAAGCACCTTCAAGCTGACGCTGCCGCCAGGCTGAGTTCCTCGTGACCTGACCTGCACGGTGCGAGGTGCCATTCGCCGAAGTTTCCCAGACTTTCAGGTGAAAAGTTGACGCGGGCTTAGCGCAATCTGAGCGCAGTCGTCAGATGCTCCTGCCACGAGGTTGGAACCTCCTCACACCCGATTGTCACAAGGAATCTGTGCATATGCATACGTCTCTCGTTTGTTTCCTGACGCTGGCGTCGATCGCCAGCGCATCACCCGCCACTCCTCAATCGACTCCCCCAACCACAGTTGAATCGTCCGGCGCCGAAACCAGCGCGGAGGTGCAACAACTGAAAAACGTGGTTCGCGATCTGCAGAATCAGGTTGATTCGTTGAAGGCCGCCAACGATGACCAGTGGCTGACTGAGCAGAGGGCCAACGAGATTCGGGGGCTGGTTCAGGACGTACTGGCCGATGCTGACACGCGCGCCAGCCTGCTGCAGTCGGGCGCGATGGCCGGCTACGACAAGGGCTTCTTCATCTCCAGCGCCGACGGCAACTACATGCTGCGCGTCTTCGGCCAGCTGCAGATCCGCTACGTCTACAACTGGCGCGATGACGGAGCAGACGACTCGAATCGGGGAGGCTTCGAGGTCCGCCGGGCCAAGGTCGGATTCAAGGGCACGGTGTTCGATCCATCATGGTCCTATGAGCTCCTGCTCGGCGCGCAGACCAGCGGCAACGTCGTGGTCGACGACAACGCCTGGATACAGAAAGACTTCGGCAACGGGTTCAAAGTCAAGCTGGGCCAAATGAAGGCGCCATTCACGCGCGAAGAAATACTCTCCAGCACCAGGCTCTTCGCGGTCGAGCGCTCGCTGGTCAACACGTTCTTCACCTCCGGCACCGTGCAGGGGGTCAACGGAATCTACGAGGCCGACCGCTGGCGCGTCGCCGCCATGTACAACGACGGCCCCAAGACCAACAACACCTCGTGGAGCACTGAAGACACCGAATACTCCGTCAACGCTCGCTTCGAGTGGCTGGCGATCGGCGAAGACTGGAAAAGCAACGATCAGTACAACGGCTTTCGCGGCGGCTCTCCCGGTCTGGTGCTCGGAGCGGCCATCAATGCCTCCAAGGGCGAATACGGCACGGTCAACGACAACGAGACCCAGAACCTCGGCTTCACGGCTGACGCCACATATCTCGCCAACGGGTGGAGCGTCGCGGGCGCGTTCTTCTTCCGCAACCTCGATCCGCAGATCGGCGAAGACCTCAACCAGACCGGCTTTTTCCTCCGCGGCGGCTACTTTTTCACCGACAGTCTTGAGGTCTACGCCCAGTACGAATGGGCTAGCGCCGACATCGACGGCGTCGACGACCTCAGCATCGTCACCCTGGGCGTGAACAAGTACTTCGACAAGCACAACCTCAAGTGGCAGACTGACCTGGGCTACGCCTTCAACCCGGTCGCCTCGGTCTTCGCCAGCGACGGCGCAGGCTGGCTGGCCGACTCCGAAGACGGCGAAGTCGTCTTCCGCACGCAATTCCAGCTGCTTTTCTGATCACGTTCACTCGCCACCGCCCCCACCCACCCGGTCCGGCCCAAGTTCCGGCTGCATCAGCCACTCAACCGGCCGCTTTCGCCCGCTCGTCCACGTGCGGCGATGGCGGCCGGATTTTTTTCTCCACTTGGGCGACTTCCGGACTGAACTCACCCGCAGAGTCATCCGATACGGAATTACCGCAACCGTGATCGGAGCCAATCCGAATCCAATCACGGCTCGCGAGATTTCATTCCGTTCACCATCCACCCGTCATCGGTATCCCAAGACTCTCCACTCTGTCCGACTGACGGAACTACTCAACCGGCTGACTCCAGGATGGAGTCGGCCGGTTTTCCTCTGTTGACAATCTGAGCGCGATCTACCTGCCGATCATCGGCTGAATGATCGTCTTGAGGATCAGATACGTGATCGCCGAGACGAATGCGGCGCAAGGTATCGTCAACACCCAAGCGGTCAGAATGCGCTGGCCCCAAATCCAGCGCACGCTGCGCACGCCCTTGGTCATACCCACTCCAATGATCGCACCCGTGATGGCATGCGTCGTGGAGATCGGGACTCTCATGATCGTCGCGCCGATGATCGTTGCGGCCGCGCCGGTCTCTGCGCAGAATCCGCCCACCGGCTGAAGTCGCGTGATGCCCTGGCCCATCGTCTTGACGATGCGCCACCCGCCGAACATGGTTCCCAACGCGATGGCGATGTGGCATGAAAGCACGATGGGCATGCCATATTCGTGATGCGTCCCCAGCAATTCCCACCGTCCCCAAGTCGTCCATTGTTCCAGCCCGCCGGCGGTGAGGACGGCGACGATGATCCCCATGGTCTTTTGCGCGTCGTTGGTGCCATGCGCGAGGCTATACACCGCGGCTGAGAGCAACTGCAGACGTCGGAAGAGGCCGTCGACATTGTGCGGCGAAGAGCGACGAAAAATCCAAGCCGTGGCGATCATCAGCGAGCTGCCCAGGAGAATGCCCACCATCGGTGAAAGTACGATGAAAAGCAGCACCGGCCACCAGCCGGAGGCGATGAGAACGCCGAATCCGCCCTTGGCGACTGCCGCACCGGCGAACCCGCCGATCAATGCGTGCGAAGAACTCGTCGGCAATGCCAGCAGCCATGTGATGATGTTCCAGACGATCGCGCCCACCACGCCGCCCGCGACGACAAACACATCCACCGCCGAAGGGTCGATGA
>CAZCGB010000307.1:0-4393 GCA_964498045.1 uncultured Isosphaeraceae bacterium | reverse complement strand
GGCGGCGCTTCGCAGGTCATTGGCGCCATGGTCTCACTGCCGACGACCATCGCTGAAATCAGAGGCTCGATTCGCGAGGGCGAAGCGATGCTTCGCGCATCGGAAGCGATGCGTGCCCAGGCGCAGCGCGATCGCGCCGCGCAGCTCGTGGCAGCACTGCTCGCGATGCGCAATCAGCAGCGACAGGCCCAATTCGAGCGCGAGTTCATCATTCCAGCCGCCCAACAACTCTCCGACACAGTCGGCCAGCAATATGCGGCGGGCGCGGAAGGCAGTGACTTTGAGGCGGTCATCGACGCTCGTCGATTGCTGCTGGAAGCGCGTGTGGCGGAAGCAGAGGCCAGCGCCGCTGTGGCGCAGACGCTGGCTGAGATTGAGAATTTGCTCGGAGTGGATGTGGAGACCTTGACGTTGAGCGTCGTTGGCAGCGATTCACGTGCTGCAGAATCGGAGGCAGGCAATGAGTGAGCATCCTGAACCTAAGACACTGGCCCTGAAGAGCGTGGTTCGACATGGTCGAGCAGAACACTCAGTGCTGCTCATGGTCATGGCGCTTGCCCTCGGCATCGCGGGCGGCGTGATCTGGCATGAGCCAATCGCGCGCGTGTTGAACTTTCGATCAGCTCGCCCCAACGCGCGTTCCGGCGAAGTTCAATCATCCACACCGGCGCAACTCTGGACGTGCGGCATGCATCCGCAGGTGATTCAGGATCATGCCGGCACCTGCCCAATCTGCGGCATGCAGCTGACTCCGATGAATGCCTCGGCCGGTGACAGCGCATCGGCGGGCGGCGTGACCATCGACCCCGTCATCGTGCAGAACATGGGCGTGCGCGTCGCTGAGGTCAGGCGCCAGCCGCTGCATGTGTCGATACGCGCTGCGGGGTTCCTGCGCGAGGCCGATCCAAATGTGCACGAGGTCAACCTTCGCGTCTCGGGCTGGATAGAGAAGTTGTACGCAGACACGTTGGGCATGACCGTGGCCCGCGGGCAGCGACTCTTCGACCTGTACAGCCCCGACCTGCAGGCGGCGATCGGGGAACTGATTGCGGCGAGGCGCGCCGCAGGGAAAGGCGGCGGCGTCGCGGCAGCGACGGCGCCTGGTGCGAAGCCATCGGCGACCGGGCCGAGCGGGGGAGGGATGGGCGATGCGTTGCTGCGCGCTGTGCGACGGAAGCTGCAGTTGTTCGGTCTGAGCGATGATCAGATCGACGCGTTCGCACAGGCCAATGAGCCGCCGCTGACGGTCACCTTCCGCAGTCAGGCGGACGGGATCGTCGTGGAGAAACCGATTGTCGAAGGTGCTGCCGTCAAGGCCGGCGACATGGCGCTGCGCATCGTTGACTACTCGACGCTCTGGCTCGATGCGCAGATCTTCCCGCAGCATGTGCCGCATGTGCGCGAGGGGCAGAAAGTGCGTGCTGTCATTGAGTCGGCGGCCGGTGGGCCGGAAGGAAACGGAATGCACGGCGCTCTTCGCGAGGTGGATGGCGAAGTGATCTTCATTTCACCGCAGATCGACCCGACGACACGCGCAGCAGTTGTTCGCATGCAGGTCGCAAACGGCGATCTGTCGCTTCGGCCGGGCATGTGGGCGACGGCTCGACTGGAGCGGGTGGTCGAAAGCAATGCGGTCGTCGTCCCGCGCGAGGCGATCATCGACACCGGCGAGCGACAGATCGCCTTCATCGCGCTCGAAGGCGGACGATTCGAACCACGCGCGTTGACCCTGGGGGCATCGAGCGACGACGGCCAGGTGCAGGTCGTTTCGGGACTGAACGCAGGCGAGAAGGTCGTCGTGAGCGGCCAGTTCCTGATTGATTCTGAAAGCAGGCTGCGCGAGGCGATTCGCAAGCATCAGCAAGGTGACCGATTGAGGCAAGTCGTACCTCCAGCCACTTCGCAGAGCGATGCGTACTCGGGCAGACCCGTGGTTCCTGTGCAGACGCCCGCGGACGCCGCCGCGCATTGGACTCCTGAAGTCGATGCCACGATGCGGGCGTACCTTGCCATCGCAGAAGCGTTCGGCGCGCCGCAGCCGCCAACGCAGGCGATCGATGCTTCTGAGCTTGTGAAATCCGCGCATGGGCTTCACGGCGAGGCAAGCAGCGAGATTCGTCCGCTCGTCGATTCGCTCGCCGTGGCTGTCGATGATTTCGCCGCCGCGCCGCTCGACGGCCAGCGCGAGAAATTCAAGCCCTTGAGCGACGCGATGATCGCGCTGATGCAGCGTGTGCCACCCTCGACCGCAGTGACGGAGAAACTTGTCATCGTGCATTGTCCGATGGCCCCGGGAAACTGGCTGCAGAAGGGCACACGCATCGCCAACCCGTATTACGCGACGGAAATGAAGCAATGTGGCGAAATCACCGGATACATCGAATCGACGCGAATGGGGGACAAGCCGTGATCAAAGCCGTCATCGAATACTCGGTGCGCAATCGTTTCCTGGTCTTGCTGCTGACCGCGATGCTCGTGATCGGCGGCGTGATTTCGATTCGCAACATCCGGCTCGACGCCATTCCTGATCTTTCGGATGTCCAGGTAATCGTGGTCACGGAGTATCCGGGACAGAACCCGCAGGTCGTCGATGATCAGGTCACCTACCCGCTGGCCAGTGCGCTGCTTTCCGTTCCAGGCGCGACCGTCGTGCGCGGCTACAGCATGTTTGAGACATCATTCGTGTATGTGCTGTTCGAAGACGGCACGGATATCTACTGGGCCCGCAGCCGTGTGCTCGAGTATCTGAATTTCGCGCGCGATCGACTTCCCGAGGGCGTTGAACCGAAACTCGGTCCTGACGCGACGGGCGTGGGCTGGGTGTATCAGTACGCGTTGCTTCCGGGCTGGTATTGCCCCGATCATCCCACAGGCGTCTGGCGCGACGAGGGCAACGACCATTGGTACGCGAGTGTCAAGGATGCGCCCGCGGAAGCGCGTGGTGCAGGCCGTGTCACGAGAGTCCGCGCGTTCGATTCGCCGGGCGTATGTCCGCTCGATGGCAAGTCTCTCATATCCGCCAATCAGGATCTCGCTCAACTCCGCAGCCTGCAAGACTGGTATCTGCGGTACCCGCTCACTGCTGTTGAGGGAGTGGCGGAGGTCGCGTCGATCGGAGGATTCGTCAAGCAATACCAGGTCATTCTCGATCCGCAGAAAATGCAGGCGTTCAGCCTGCCGCTGCGCGACGTGACGATGGCCATTGAACGATCGAACAATGATGTGGGCGGCTCGGTGATTGAGCTCGCGGAGAACGAATACATGGTCCGCAGCCGCGGCTACCTGCGCGGACTCGACGATCTCGCCAAGGTGATTGTGAAGACCGGCTCCGCTGGCACGCCCGTCACCCTTGCCGATGTTGCCACGCTGCAGATCGGCGGCGAATCACGACGCGGCATTGGCGAATTCAACGGGATGGGCGAGGCGGTTGGCGGCGTCATCGTCGCACGATTTGGCGAGAACGCCTATCGAGTCGTTCAAGACGCAAAGACCAGACTTGGAGAGCTTGAGAGCGGCTTGCCGCCCGGGGTCATGATCAAGACCACGTACGATCGAAGCGAACTCATCGAGCGTTCGATCGACACGCTGCGAACCACGTTGATCGAAGAGATCATCGTCGTTGGCCTGATTTGCATGCTGTTTCTCCTGCACGCGCGCAGCGAGTTGGTGGCCGTGTTCGTCGTGCCCGCCAGCGTACTGACATCGCTTGTGGTGATGCAGCTGGCGGGCATCAACGCCAACATCATGTCGCTGGGCGGAATCGCCATCGCCATCGGCGTGGTCGTCGATTCCGCCATCGTCATGGTGGAGAACGCGCACAAGCACCTAGATCGGGAGGAGGAGCGCATTCACGCCGGTGAGCACCCTCGGCCGCGGACCCAAGTGATTCTCGAGGCCGCCACCGAGGTCGGTCCGCAGCTGTTTTTCTCGCTGCTGATCATCACGGTGAGTTTCCTGCCGGTATTCGTGCTTGGCGGCGAAGCCGGTCGGTTGTTCAAGCCGCTGGCGTTCACCAAGACGTTTGCGATGGCGGCGGCGTCAATCCTCTCCATCACCATCATTCCCGTGCTGATGACGTATTTCATCACTTCGCGCGTGCTGCCGAAGGCATGGGGATGGCGGCGGAACCTGCTCATCACTCTTGGCGCGATGCTGCTTCCGGCCGCTGCGCTCTTGCTGTTCGCTGACAGCTCACGGTCGTTGCATGCGTGGCGCTGGTGGATCGCCGGCGGATGGGCCTTGCTCGCGGGCATGTTGCTGATTCCGCAGCGCATCATTCACGAGAATCGGAGTCCGATCAGTAATCTGCTGCAATGGATGTACCGGCCGGCCTTTGCTTTCGCCATCCGCTTCCGGTGGCGGCTCAACGAGGCCGAGGAGCGCCTGGAGGTCA
>CAZCGB010000306.1:2612-4399 GCA_964498045.1 uncultured Isosphaeraceae bacterium | reverse complement strand
AATGAATGATCCAAGCCGAGGGATTGGGCCGTCGTTGCCCGCTGACGATCCGGCGCGCAGGCAGCCCGACATCACGCTGGCGAAGGCGAAACTGGACTGGCAGCCGAAGGTGAAGTTGCGCGAGGGCTTGCAACGCACGATCGAGTGGTTCCGCAGCGTCGACCTCAGCACCTTTCGCGCGCCAACACCCAACTATTGAGCAGCGGTTGGAGAATGAGTTCGCAACTGAATGTGAAACTGGGGGATTCAGGTGAGCGGATCGGCGACAGTGAACACTGGGTATCCCGCACGGATTTCAAAAGTCGTCTGGCTGTTGCCGTCGGCTTGTCGTACTCTGAAATCAAGCGCTGGCAACTTTGCCTTCGCGGTGCGACTGCTGAAGGAGTTCTCACCCATGCTGAAGACACGTGATCTGATGTTTGCGATTTCCATGGTGATCGCTTTCATGGCGGCCGGGGCGAACGCTGCTCCCAAGTTCAAGGCCTGGGCTGAACTCACGGGCAATACCGTCATGAAGGGCAAAGCCAAGGTTGATGAGAAGCATGGCTCGCTTCAACTCGACGTGCACGTGCTTCGCGCCGGCAGATTTCAGACCTATGACGTGACGGTCAATGGAGAGTTCATTGGCCAGATCTTCACCAATCCCGGCGGCAGCGGTCGGCTCCGCGTTTCACGCCCGCTCCAATCAATGTCTGTTGGCGACATGATCAGCGTCGGGCCGATCGGCGGAGCGCTTGGCCGGCGCGGCGTTTCGGGCGGACACACGCAATCTGACAAGGTTCAACTGTATGGCGATGCGATCGGTTCGTCAGGCGCGCAATATCAAGTGCGATACAGCCGTGAAGTCCAGGACGGCGCTGTCGATCAACAGTTGGTGATTCTGGTCGAGAACGCAGAGCCCTTCCAGAGCATACCGGTGTTCGTCAGCGGCTCATTCCTGGCGCCGATCCTGCCCGGGGATGACGGCCGCGGCGAATTGCGCATGCGCACAGCCGCGTTCATACCGAGCGCTGAATCTGATCTGTGGCAGCCGCTACCCGACGGTTTTCCGAATCTGACAGACGGCGCGCATGTGCAGGTCGGAGCGACCTTCATCGCGCTGCGACAGCAGTAGGTCCTGATGATCCTGATCCGCGGGGCGACGAATGAAAATTGCATGTGGCATGTATCTGCGGGGGTAATCGTTTCCTCCACTTGGTCGGCACACAGCACGCTTTCGCGCGCAGCGTTTGCCGCGAACACCATGGAAAGGCAGGAATCGACACTCATGCACACACTCAGAACGCTGACTATTCACGCATTGCTCGCCGCATTCCTCGCGGTCCTGGCGATGCCCTCATTCGCATCCGCCGCCAGCGATCGGTATCGATCGCAAGCCAAACTTGTCGCCGGCATGTCGTTCAAGGGCAAAGCTCGGTATGAGGAGCAGCCCAAGAATGGCTCGCTGATGCGCAAGTTCAAGGTCGAGCTTCAGCAGGGCATTCCGGGCACCACGCATCGGGTGTTCGTCAAAGGCGTGCAGGTCGGCTCCATCACGCTCAACGCGCTCGGCCGTGGCAAATTCGAATTGCGTACGCCCCAGCACATTGACAGTCCGAATGACGGATTGCCGATGCCGGCGAGCTTTCCCAAACTCGTGGGAGGCGATGTGGTGTCGGCTGGCCAGTTGACGGGTGTGATCGCGGTGATCAACAACGGCGGCGGCAACGGCGGGGGTGGCGGATCAAGCGGCGGCGGGTCAGGCGGCGGCAGCGGTGGGGGATCGGGTGGCGGGAGCGGCGGCGGCG
>CAZCGB010000306.1:0-2512 GCA_964498045.1 uncultured Isosphaeraceae bacterium | reverse complement strand
GGCGGGTCAGGCGGCGGCAGCGGTGGGGGATCGGGTGGCGGGAGCGGCGGCGGCGGCGGTGGAAGTGACCTTCGGGTGCGGGGAGACCTGATCGACAACACGCCAGCCGACGGCTCAGCTGAATACCGCGAGATTCCCCACGCCTCAGGCCTCGAGCGTCGATTCAAAGTGGAGATTGAAGATGCACCGGCGAATGCCTCCTACCAGGTGCGCGTCAACGGGCAATTGGTCGCCACGATCAGCACCAATGGCGCGGGATTCGTCGAGTTCCAGTATCGCACTGCCCAGTTCATCAGCAATCCAGGTGATGGCATCCCCATGCCCAGCAGTTTCCCCAACCTGAAGGCGGGTGATGTGGTGACGGTGGGAGCGATGACTGCGACGCTGCAGAATGACTGACGAAAGTACCATCGTGCTCGGTTGTTGACGGCAAAGTGATCGGCAACGCAGCTCCTTCGTTCGAATCGTGCCGGCGTCTGCCGGCACGTGTTCGTTTATTGCACGTCGTTTATGGTTCCTTGGCCGGTGCGGCCTGTGAGCGTCCCTTGCCGTTATCCCAGCGGTATGTCCGCAAATCAATCAATGATCCGCCCACGACCTGCCGAGAATCCAGTACGAACCGCCATGCGCTCTTCCATGCGACGAATCCTTCCGATCCTCGGCCTGCTTGTCCTGGCTGTACTGCTCTTCGGCACGACCGCGCCGAGCTATTCCTCCAGCGCGAAGCTCTTCGGGCCGGGCCCGATGAAAGGCAGCGCGACATGCGTGACCCGCGCCGGAAGCGGCGGGCCGTATCGCGTGGATGTGAGCGTCAACAACGGCCAGCCGGCGCAGACACAGCAGGTCGTGATCAACGGCGCCAACGCCGGATGGTTCATGACTGACAGCACCGGAAAGGGCCAGCTGCGCATCAACAAGGTATCCCTGCCATTGGGCGTCGGCGACACCATCACCGTCGGCGGGCTCACCGGCGTGTTCTATGACTCGTCGATCACCGCCAAGCAGACCTACCAATTACGCGGCACGATCACCAACATCGTTGGCGTGAAATATCTGGTCAACTACCGAGAGTTCTTCAGCGCAGGCCAACTCGAGCGACGCTGGGAAGTCATCATCACCAACGCCGAGCCGAACCAGAGCATTCCTACATTCGTGCGCGGCGCATTCATCCATCCGCTTCTGCCGGGACTCGACGGCAAGGCCGCACTGCGCATGCGCACATCGAGTTACATCGATTCGGGCAACAACCCGGCGGGCTGGATTCCACTGCCGAATTCGTTTCCATCGCTGAAGCCCGGTGAAGTGGTGCAGGTGGGCACAAGCTACATCACGATGCTGCCGGTCTGAGCTGGATTTCGCCGCAGCGATTGCATGACGGGTGCCCGGGTCGGGGACCTATGCGTTGCAGATTCGCCATTTGCACATGCGCGTTCCGCAAAGTCTGCAGGAATGCGTGTTTCCACCAGGTCTTGATGTATCTTGATGACTGGCTGAGCCTCGACTGCTATGGCGGCTGATCCAGTCGCGCACGTTCGATCAACCATAACCTGGAGCCATTCGCATCATGCACAGCAAGACCTTCATCGCAATTGCCGCCGTGACGTTGTTCGCGCTGACGCCCGCACTGGCCATTGCCGCCAACCACAAGGCCACGGCCCATCTGCACGGCTCGCCGATCACAACCGGCAAGGCTCGCTATCAAGAGAAACTGATCAACGGCCGGCGCGATCAGAGGCTGAAGGTCAACGTCGCCCATGCCATGCCGCTTCAGGCGCTGCAGGTGCGCGTGAACGGGCATCCGGTGGGCGTCGCCGTGGCGAACATCGCCGGCAATGCGCGGTTGAACCTTCGCACCGGCGGCATCGGCAGCGCTGACCCGATTCCCGCGGGCTTCCCCACGCTTCGCGATGGCGATGTCGTCACCGTCGGCTCGCTGAGCGGCGTGTGTTTCGATGATTCCTCCAACGGCCGATATGAGCTCGAAGGCAAAGTCGAGATCGGCAGCGCGGAATACAAGGCTGAGTACAAGGAACGGCAGCAGGGCGACACGCTCCGACGCGGTTTCGAAGTTGAGATCGAAGGCGGCCCCGCCAATACGTCGTTCGAAATCGTCGTCAACGGCGCGGTGGTTGCGACCATCAGCACCAACAGTCTCGGCAACGCTCAAGTCGAGTTTTCGGCAGGTGGCGACGACGGCGACGACAGTGATGACTGCGGCAACCACGAGCCGCTGCCGGAGGGATTCCCATCGCTGCAGGTCGGCGACACGGTGAGCATTGGCGATGTGGTCGTCACACTCGCGTCAAGCGACAGTGGCAATGGCAGCGGGGACAATGGTGACGACGACGGCGACGACGTCGATGACGACGGCGGAGGCGACGACTGATTCCCATGGTTGTTTCGGGAGGTCCCCGACGGATACAGGTCTGAGCCGTGCCGCGCTTCATGATGAGCGCGGCACGGCCGTTTTTGTGCCGTTCGCCTTCCGAACCAGAGGCGGCTGGCACCATCG
>CAZCGB010000305.1:0-4407 GCA_964498045.1 uncultured Isosphaeraceae bacterium | reverse complement strand
TGGCGACCAACGCGTTCGGTCGCACCCGATATGTGATGAACGACACCCAAGAAACAACCCCCGGCCAAACCGGGGGTTGATGGGTTCCATTGTTCATTGACGGCGATTCGAATCGTTCAGCCCTTGATGCCCGTGATCTTCACGCGCAGGTACGGCTGGCGATGGCCGGACTTCTTCTTCTGGCCCTTGCGACGCTTGTACATCACGGCAATCGTCTTCTCGCCTCGAATCTGATCAAGCACGTCAGCGGTGACCGAAGCCCCGTTGACATACGGCGAGCCGATGGTCGCCTTGCCCTTGGCGTCGCTCACCAGCAGCACCTTGTCGAATGTCAGCTTGGACGGCTGCTTGCCGTCCTTGGCGTCGGCGCCGGCCATGACGTCGATCTGCACGACATCGCCTTCAGAAACCTTGATCTGCGTGCCACGATCTTCAATGACGGCGTACACGGGCGGAACTCCTTGATGCAAAACGCTGGGTGAGGGGCGAAGATGATAGCCGGTCGGCTCGCCGGCGTCGAATGCGGGCCTGCCTGCGATGTCGTCACCCCCGGCCCGCTCTGACCAGCCGACCCTTGCATGGCCGATACTTCCCCCATGTCGCAGCCGAAGCCGCGTCCTCTTGCTCAATTGTATTTCACGCGCCGCATGGCGACGCTGGCCGGGCTTGGGATTGCGTCGGGCCTGCCGAACGTCGTCGCCACCGACACGATCTCCGCCTGGATGAGTGCGATTGGACGCGACGTGAAAGCAATCGGCCTGCTCGCCCTGCTGACGCTGCCCTACACGTTCAAGTTCCTCTGGGCTCCCCTGCTTGATCGTTTCGAGTTCCTCGGCCTAGGCCGAAGGCGCGGTTGGCTGATCCTGATTCAGGTGTTGCTCGCCGGCACTCTGGCCGCCATATCGATTGCCGGGCCGGATGCAGCCGCATCCCCCCTGCTGCCGCTGGCTGTCCTTGGTGTCGCGCTTGTTCTCCTGTCCGCAAGCCTGGACATTGTGACAAGCGCGTACATGGTGGACGTGCTGGAGCCTCAGGAGCGCGGCGCGGGGGCTGCGGTGTTCGTGTCCGGATATCGCGTGGCATTTGTCGCCGCAGGTGCCGGAATCCTTGTGCTCGCGCAGTATGCCGGTTGGCGAGCGGCGATTGCCAGCAGCGCGATGTTGATGGCTGCGCTTGCCGCGACGACGGTGTTCGCATCGGAGCCCGGCCGCATCACGCCGCCGCAGTCGCTTGCCGAAGCCGTCGTCCAGCCGATAGCGAGATTTGTCGCCGATTACCGCGCCGGCCTTGTCGTGGTCGTCGCGTTCGTGCTGCTGTTTCGATTGCCCGACCAGCTGGCCAGCCGCATGACCATGCCGCTGCTTATCCAGCATCTGAGGTTCACGCCTGAGCAGGTGGGCTGGCTGCGCCAGGCATTGGGCTTCGGCATCACGATCGTCGGCGCGCTCGGCGGCGGCTCGATCGTCGCGCGTCTGGGGATGTCACGTTCATTGCTGCTCTTCGGCTTGCTGCAGGCGCTCAGCAATGCCGGTTTCCTTCTGCTCGCGCAAGTTTCCGCCAATCTCTGGCTGATGGGAACAGTCATCGGCGTCGAGAATTACTGCAACGGCCTGGTGTCAGCCGGTTTCGTCGCGTTCCTGATGAGCTGCTGCGATCATCGATATTCAGCCACCCAATACGCGTTGCTGACAAGCCTGATGGCCGCCGCCGCGGCAATCGCCGGGGCGATCTCCGGCTACCTCGTCGGTGATGAAGCCCATTACGCCCGCTTCTTCTGGATCAGCATCCTGGCAGGTGTGCCGGGCGTGCTGCTCATTCCCTTTCTGCCGCAGCGCCGAGAAGTGCGGCCCAATGTCTGCCTTTCGTGCGGCTATGACCTGACCGGAAACGCGACCGGGATTTGTCCTGAATGCGGATCTCCCGTGCGGGCCTAAACCACGCTAACGATTCAGCTTGTCTTGCATTCGCCTGAGCGCCTCGCGCATCGACTCTTCCGTCTTGCAGAATGCAAACCGCACCAGTCGCCTGCCGTCGCTGGGATCATGAAAGAACGCGCTGCAGGGAATGGCCGCGACGCCGACGTGCTCAATGAGATGTCTGCAGAACGCCACGTCTGTTTCAAAGCCGAAGGGCGTGTGATCGACCAGCACGAAATACGTGCCATCCGGCGGGTACACCGTGAACCCCACGCCACGCAATCCATCAACGAGCATGTCACGCTTGCGCCGGTAGTTGTCGACGAATTCGCTGTAGTACGCTCCCGGGGCGCGCAACGCCGCGATCGCCCCGTGTTGCAGCGGCGTCGCCGTGGCGAAGGTCAGGAACTGATGCGCCGCACGCACGCCCGCGGTAAGGGGAGGAGGTGCGATCGCCCAGCCAATCTTCCAGCCCGTGAGCGAAAACGTCTTGCCCAGCGATGAGAGCGTGATGGTGCGCTCGCGCATTCCGGGAAACGATGCGATGGAGAAGTTCAGCCGCTCGAACACCAGCCGCTCGTACACCTCATCGCTGATGCACAACACGTCACGCTCGACGCAAAGGCGCGAGATCATCATCAGTTCATCGCGTGTGAAGACCTTGCCCAGCGGATTCATCGGCGTATTGACGAGTATCGCCCGCGTGCGATCGCTGAACGCCGCCCGAAGCTCCTCTTCGCGCAGCGCGAATTCCGGCGCGCGCAGCGTGATGAATCTGGCCGTCGCTCCCGACATCGCCACGCTCGCGCGATAGGAGTCGTAGTACGGTTCGATCAGGATCACTTCGTCGCCCGCCTCCCCATCGCACAGCCCGATCAGCGTGGCGGCGATGGCCTCGGTGCAGCCGCTGGTCACGGTGACTTCCCGTTCCGGGTCCACCTGAACGCCCGAAGTCGCTGCGAACTGATCCGCGATCGCGCGATTCAATTCGGGAATGCCGAACATGCGCGCGTACTGGCCGTGCCCGGCGTTGATGGCATCGATCGCCGCTTGCTTCACGAATGCCGGCCCATCGAAATTCGGGAACCCCTGGCCAAGGTTCACCGCGTTGTGCTGCATCGCCAGGCGGCTGATCTCTGTGAAGATCGTCTCGCCGAACGGCGCAAGCGACCGGACAACCTGTGAACTTCGTTGCATGCGCGAGAGTGTATGCGTTTGGTGAATCGATACACTTCCCGCCATGCTTACCACGTCGCTCGAAGGAAAATCGGCCATCGTCTGCGGCAGCACCCAAGGCATCGGCCGCGCATGTGCGATCGAATTCGCCCGGCTGGGCGCTGCCGTCACGCTCCTCGCCCGCAATCCCGATGGACTTGCGCGCGTGCTCGCTGAATTGCCACGCGATCACAAGCAGACGCATGAGAGCGTTGAAGCCGACTTCACTGACTGGAGATCGGTGCAGCAAAAGGCCGCGGCCCATGTTGCCGGGCACGGTCCGATCCACATCCTTGTCAACAACACCGGAGGCCCGCCCGCCGGGCCGATCCACGAAGCCGCCCCCGACGATTTCCTGAAGGCGATGAACCAGCATGTCGCATGCAATCAAGCCTTGTTCCAGGTTGTCGCCTCTGGCATGCGCGATGTGAAGTACGGCCGCGTCATCAACATCATTTCGACAAGTGTGCTGATGCCGATCAAAGGCCTGGGGGTTTCAAACACGATTCGCGCCGCCGTGGCCAACTGGGCACGGACGCTGGCGTCGGAAGTTGCGCCGCTTGGCATCACGGTCAACAACATCCTGCCGGGCTTCACCGCCACGGCCCGCTTGGAATCGCTGATCAAAGGCCGGGCCTCGCGCAGCGGCCTGACGCCCGAAGAGGTGCAGCGCGACATGATGAATTCGGTGCCGGCCAAGCGTTTCGGCGCACCGGAGGAGATCGCCGCCGTCGCTGCCTTCCTCGCATCACCAGCGGCGTCATATGTGAACGGCGTGAACCTCCCGGTGGATGGCGGCCGTCTCGCCGCGATGTAATCCAAACCCAATCCAGATCTAAGCCGGGCCATGGCGAGGTGCGCGGGAGACGATCCATTGAATCACACCGCCGCCCGCCGCGCCAGCCCGGATTCAATGTCAACAGTCACCCCATCTGATCGAGTACCCTTCGCACGTGCAGCGCATCCTCAACTTCATCGACGGCGCGTTCGTGCCGCCCGTTGGCGGAGGCTGGCTCGACAACTTTGAGCCTGCCACCGGCACCGTCTATTCTCACTTGCCCGATGGCGATGCGCGCGATGCGGATGCCGCGGTGGCAGCGGCGGAACAGGCCTTTCCCGCCTGGAGCGCGACGCCCGCGGCCGAACGGTCGCGCATCCTGCTGCGCACTGCCGACCTGATCGACGCCAATGTTGAACGGCTCGCGCAGGCCGAATCCATCGACAGCGGAAAGCCGATCACCTTGGCGCGTACGCTCGACATTCCCCGGGCGGCGTC
>CAZCGB010000304.1:0-4413 GCA_964498045.1 uncultured Isosphaeraceae bacterium | reverse complement strand
GAGGAAAAAACGAAAGAACCTCAAGCGGTGACCGAGCGCGAGGAGTCTGAGTACCTGTTCGGAGTTGTCATCAGGCACTTGCGGCCCCGCTGATCTCTGTGCCTCCGTCGTTCTTTGTGTTGATCGCCCATGGCCAAACGTTCATCCATCACGTTGACGCTGATCCGCTGCGGCGAAACCACCTGGGAAGCCCAGGGACGCGTGCATGGCGTGACGGATCTGCCGCTGAGCGACGCGGGGCGCATCGCCGTCGCCGCCGACCTGATTCATCTCGCCGGGGCGAAGGTCGCGAACATTCATCATCCCACCGATGAGGCGGCAGCGGACACGGCGAAGATCTGCGCGCCGATTCTGGGGGCGAAGTTGCGCGAGGCGCCGGAGCTCAACGATCCCAATCTTGGCTTGCTGGAGGGATTGATCGAGCAGGACTTCGCCGATCGCTTCCGCAGCCGGCACAAGCAGTGGAAGGAGGACCCGATCACGCTTTCGCCGCCCGAAGGCGAGGACATGACGACTGCGGCCGATCGGATTTTCCGCGGGCTGGCGAAGATCATCCGGCGCTCGCGAGGCGAAGAGGTCGCCGTGGTGCTGCATGATCTCGGCCGCTCGATGCTGCGCTGCTGGATCGCCGAGCGGCCTCTGACGGCCATGCGCGAAATGGAAGCCGGCCCAGGCGTCGAGCGCGTGGTGATTCCGCTGAATATGCTTGACGGTCTCGAGATCGCGGGCAAGGCGATCGCCCCGGCGGAGTGATCGCGCGAAGTCGTGACAGGCGCGGTTTTGACGAGATGAGTTTTTGACGTTTAGACTTCCCTTCAATGACCCAGGCGCCGTCGAAAAGTTGGGCTGACGATCCCGAATCGAGCCCGGGCAAGCGCTCGGTTCCCGAAGGCGTGTTCCTGCGCTGCCCGGAATGCTCCGAGCACATCCCGCGCAAGAGCGTCGAGGCCAACCTCTGGGTGTGCCCGCACTGCCAGCATCATCACCGCGTCTCAGCCGTGCAGCGAGTCGCGCAGCTGGTGGACGAGAACTCCTTTGAGCCGATGAACGCCGAGATGTCGCCCCGCGATCCTCTGCAGTTCGTCGACCTGCAGCCGTACAAGGATCGCATTCGCTCCGCCCAGAAGAAGACCGGGCAGAACGACGGCGTGCAGACCGGCCGTGCGTTCATCAAGGGGCGCAAGGTGATTCTTGCGGTGATGGACTTCACATTCCTGGGCGGCTCGATGGGCAGCGTCATCGGCGAAAAGATCACGCGCGCGATTGAAGCGGCTGGCGAGCAGAACCTGCCGCTGGTGATCGTCAGCGCCTCGGGCGGCGCGCGCATGATGGAGTCGGGCTTCTCGCTGATGCAGATGGCCAAGACCTCCGCGGCGCTGGCCCGTTTCGACGAGCAGGGCGGGTTGTACATCTCGGTGCTGACCGATCCGACGACCGGCGGCGTGACGGCGAGCTTCGCCATGCTGGGCGATGTCATTCTCGCCGAGCCAAAGGCGCTGATCGGCTTCGCCGGGCCGCGCGTGATCAAGGAAACCATTCGCAAGGAACTCCCCGAAGGCTTCCAACGCAGCGAATTCCTGCTGAACTGCGGCTTCGTCGATCGCGTTGTTCCGCGTGGCGAGCTGCGCAGCGAAATCAGCAGCATCATCGACTACGCGGGCAAATGAATCGCCGAAACGCCGAAACGCCGAAACACCGAAACGGCGCGGCCCATTCGAATTTTCGACATTTCGACCTGTCAATTCTCGCCCTCGCCGCGCTGCACGCGCTGCTGACGCTGGCGATCTTCCCGCCGCTCGATTTCTGGCCGCTGGCGTTTCTCACACCGATTCCGCTGGTGATGGTGGCGTGGCGGGCCCGCAGCACCTTCGCGGCGCTGCTCGCGGTATTGCTCACGCAGTGGCCGATGTGGCTTTGGCTGCTGCGCTGGATCATGCCGGTGACGAGCGTGGGATATCCGGCTCTGGCCCTGTATCAATCAACGCACGCGGCGCTGCTGGTGTGGGTGCTGCGTCGCGTAACGCTCTCGCCGCGATTCGCGCGCCTGCCGATGACGCTGCTGCTGCCGGTGATCTGGACGGCGTCGGAGTATTTCCGCGGCGAGATCGCCTTCAACGGTTACCCGTGGTACATGCTCGGCCAGCCGCTGATTCACTGGCTCTCGTTCGCGCAGTCGAGCGATCTCTTCGGCGCGTATTTCATCTCGTTCCTCGCCGCGATGCCCGCGGGCGTCGCCCTGGATGCGTGCCGCGCCGTGCCGGATCGAACGGATGGACGAGCGTTCGCGGCGTCCTTCATCAGACCCGGCGCAATCGCGATTGTGATCCTCATCGCCAACGTCGGCTACGGCCAATGGCGATTGCACCAGGAGGCGTCGCTCTCTCCCGGCCCGCGCATCCTGGCGATTCAGACCAACCTGCCGCAGGACAACAAGATCGGCTGGACCATCGAGCAGCAGGCCATTGACGTGCCCGGCTTCATGCAGCTGACGCGCGAGGCGATCAGCAAGGCGGGGGGTCGCGGAAACGTCGATCTCATCGCCTGGCCGGAGACGATGGTGCCCAGCCTCGGCTTTGAGCCGACCACGCGCGATGATGTGCGACTGTTCGGCGAGCGCTTTGCTTACCTCGTGCGCTGGGTCGATGCCGTTGAAGCGCTCTCGCGCGATGAGCTGCGCGTGCCCATGCTCGTCGGCTCCGAAGCATGGGTCGGCACGAGCATCGAGAACGGAGCCGACGGACTTGCGCATCTGGTTCGCGAAAAGGAATACAACAGCGCGTTTCTGATTCAGGATCATCCGCCGTATCAGCGATATGACAAGGCGGTGCTGACGCCGTTCGGCGAAACGATGCCGTACATCTCGAACTGGCCCTGGCTGGAGCAGAAGTTGCTGGCCCTGGGCGCGGGCGGCATGGAGTTCAATCTGGACGCCAGTCCGGAAGTGCAGATCCTGAACCTTAAGGTCGACGGCGCTGCCGCGGCGGAGAACCGCCCGGCACGCACGTTTCGGCTTGCCACCCCGATTTGTTTTGAGGACACCGTCGCCTGGCTTTGCCGCAGAATGGCGTATGCCGGGGGCGAAAAGCGGGCGGATGTGTTCGTGAACCTCAGCAACGACGGCTGGTTCGGCCGCTCGGAGGCCGATCGCAGATTGCACGCGCAGATCGCACGTTTCCGATGTATTGAGAACCGCCTGCCCATGGTGCGGTGCGTAAACACGGGCGTGAGCCTGCATGTGGATTCCAACGGTCGCGTCGTCGCACAGGCGGGCGGGACCCCGAGTGCCGGGGGCGGCGTGATCAACCAGCCGGCATGGGTGCTGGCGAACGTGCGGATCGATGCTCGCGTAACGCTCTTCGGTCGTATCGGCAATGCGTTCTCCGTCGTGAGTCTGGTGCTCGCGGTGGGAATGCTGTTTGCCACGTTCGTTCGCAGCCGACCTTCGACGGCTGATTCAGGAGTCATCGCATGAACACTTCGACGTCTCGCATCGCTTCGCTGATCATCTCCGGCCTCTCGGCACTGGCCGTTGCGGCATGTGCGAGTGAGCCGACCGACACTGACACATCGGTGTCCAAGCCGCGAGCCGACAACACGCAGTGGAGCAGCAAGGAGCAATCGACGCCCAGCGCGATGCCGGACCGGCCGGAGATTGATCTCGGCCCTGCATTTTCGGTGACGATCGATGAGACGAATCTCCGCGCCACGTCGATCGAGATGCTTCAAAAGGCGATCGACTCGACCAATCCGCTGATTCGCCTGAATGCGATCGCGGGGCTGAAGTACGTTCCGGAACTCGCGCCCGGCGCGCTCCGCAAGGGGCTTGGCGACGACAACCGCGCCGTGCGGTACGTGGCCACCATGATGGTGGGGGAGATGAAGCTGACGGAACTGCGGCCGCTGGTGCAGCCGCTGCTGCTTGATGAAAGCGAATCGGTTCAGGCGTCGGCGATTTACGCGCTCAAGCGATGCGGCGGCAACCCCGACCAGACGCCTCTTGCGCGCATGCTGCTCAGTGAGAACGTCGAGGTAAAGGGCAATGCCGCGATGGTGCTGGGTGAGCTCGGCGATCCATCAGCAAAGGGGCTGCTGAAGTACGCCCTTGGCCGCGGTCTGCTGATGGCGTCGTCAGCCCGGCGGAAGATCGTGGAACTCCAGATTTCCGAAGCGCTGGTCAAGCTCGGCGACTCCGCGCAAATCGAGGTGATTCGGGCCGCGCTGTTCAACCGCCCCGAGGAAGGTGAAATCACCGCCCTTGCCTGCCAGATCTGTGGCGAGGTGCAGGACGAAGGCGCGGTTCCCAATCTGCTCGACTTGGCGACGCGCACCGGCCGCATGCAGCAATCCGCCGAAATCCGCATGGCGGCGGCCCTGGCGGTGGCCCGAATCAACCCGATGCAGGCGGTGCTGAGC
>CAZCGB010000303.1:0-4455 GCA_964498045.1 uncultured Isosphaeraceae bacterium | reverse complement strand
TCGCCGCAGGAAAGGGCGTAGTGCCGATGGCAGGAGCGATGATGCAGGCCGAGTGCGTGCAACAGTTTGAGGCCGCGCTCGCGTCGCTGGTCGGCGTCCATGCCGTCGAGCATCGCCGGCAGCGTGACGTTGTCGATCGCGGTGAGCGTCGAAATCAGATTGAACTGCTGAAACACGATGCCGATGCGGCGGCGGCGGAAGAGCGTGAGTTCGCGTTCGGAGAGCTGGTCGATGCGCTCGCCGGCGATCTCGATCTCGCCTTCATCGGGCTTGTCGAGCGCGGCGAGCAGATGCAGCAGCGTGCTCTTGCCCGAGCCCGACGGCCCCATGATGGCGTAGAAGCCGGGCTCGGCGATTTCCAGATCGACGCCGCGCAATGCGGTGACGCGGCGATCGCCCAGCACGTAGTCCTTCTTCACGCCGCGCAGGCGAACCGTGGCGGGCGCGGTCATGGAGTTGGAACCACGGAGGCACGGAAACACAACGCAGCGAGAAGGCTGGACAGGGGCACGCGCTTGTTTGCGAATGCGCATGCAAGGCGCTCAGCCCGCGCTCTCCTCTTTGCCTCTGTGTCTCTGTGGTTCATTTGTCGACTTTTCGATCCACGCATCGATCGGTCAGACCGGGTTCTTCTGATCGTAGGTTTTCTGATCCATCAACTTCGCGAGCGGTGAGGAGTCGGTGGTCTTGAGCTTCACCAGCCAGCCTTTGCCGAAGGGATCGCTGTTGAGCAGGCCGGGATCATTCGCGAGCGCGGCGTTGACTTCGCTGATCGTGCCCGCGACCGCCGAGTAGATGTCGGACGTGGTCTTCACCGACTCGACCTCGCCCAGCGCGCCACCCGCAGCGACCTTTGTGCCGACCGGTTTCATCTCGACGTACGTAATGTCGGTGAGTTCGTTGGCGGCATACTGCGTGATGCCCATCGTCACTACGTCTCCGCTGACTCGAAACCATTCGTGCGTGTCGGTGAAGCGTGCATCGGCGGGCGAGGACATGGCGATTGACTCCTGAGCAGGCGGTTGGAACGGGGCGAACGGAATGAGGAGCAAGGCGGGGTCGCCATGATATTCGGCGCGCCAGCGACAGCAAGGCCGCTTCAAACCAAGGTCAATAAGTGATTCCGGACGCAAAGATTCGCAAAAACCCCGGCTAATTCTCTTGATGGAACTCTCGCCTACACAAGTACTTGCCATCCGTCAAGGGTAATTCTGCTGGTTTTTCGCAACTTTGCGCTTGGCGAATGGTGAGGCAGCGGTTAGCATCACATTGGCGTCTGTCCGAGGCGACACCGCGGGCAGGCTCCACGTAACGTAGGATCTTTCTCCCCTCCGGAAAACGTCGGCCTTGCGGTCGGCGTTTTCTTTTGCGATCGCGATCGTCACCTCCTCGTCCACGCAACGTGTTGCCGGGCCTGCTTGTCTCGCCGTAGACTCGCCCGCTTTCACACGCCCTCTCCCAAGCAATGACAATGCTTCTCACTCTCTGCGCCGGCTCGTTGCGCAGCCGCCTGAACCTCGGCGGCGGCAAAGATCATGGCATGGGGGCTGGTCAGAAGGGCGCAATGACGGATGGCATGAGCATGTTTGAAGTGCCCGCCTACGTCGTCAAGACGCTGCAATTGCATGGACTGAACATTCCCGCGTCAATGTTGGCGAAGTGGAAGCCGGAGGATCTGGATCGCCTGCGCGACGCTGCCGACAAGGCGGCTTGTCCGGTGCTTGTGCTGATCGAGGACACGCCGCAGCCGCTGGCAAGTTCAGATGATGCAAAGCGCGAAATTGCCGCGGCTCGTGTGCTCACCGTCGCCAAGGCCGCTCACCGCTTGGGTTGCAATGCCATCGCCTTGAAGATCGACGCCAGGGATGATGCGGAGTCATTCGACCTCGCCGCAGACCAGATTCGCGAATTGCTGCCGGGAATCGAGCGACTGGAGCTGAACGTGCTCATTACCCCACATGCGGGCCTGACTTCCACGACCGAACGCCTGACATCGTTGATCAAGCGCATCGGCGGGTTCCGCATCGGGTCGCTCCCAAGTTTCGGTGCCGCGGCCGATGCGGGCGGAGGAAACCCCGTTGAGGGTTTGCGCAAGCTCGCGCCTTATGCCGGCGCGATTCATGCCACAATCGAAGGGTTCAACAAGAAAGGCGCGCACAAGTCCTGGGATCTGGCGGAATGCGTCTCGGCCGTGCGCAGCGTCGGGTTTCTCAACACCCTGGCGATCGACTACACCGGCGACGCCGATCCCATCCCCAACATTGAAAAGGCCCGTGATCTGCTGCAGGCTGCAATTGACAAGCAATCGGCATAAGGTGTCGGCGATTGTTGATTCGCGGCCCACGGCGTAGCATGCGCTTGATCGCCTTGCGACTCTTCCGACGTGACGCGCGCCGCCTCCCATCTTCCGCCAGTCATCATCACGATCGACGGCCCGGCCGGCACGGGCAAGTCAACCGTCGCCCACCTTCTGGCGCAGCGATTGGGACTTGAGTTTCTCGATACAGGCGCGATGTATCGCGCAGCTGCGCTGATCGCACTCGAACGTCGCATTCAACCCGACGATGGAAGAGCGCTCGCCAGCGCCGTGGAGCAATCCAAACTGCACTTCGATTGGGATGGCAATCCGCCTCGACTCCTGATCGGAGATCGCGATATCGGCTCGCGCATCCGCGATATGGACGTCTCCGGCATCGTGTCCATTGTCGCCGCCCAGCGCGAGGTGCGAAACGTGCTTGTGGACGCGCAGCGCACGATCGCGTCGCGGCATCCTCGAATGGTCAGCGAGGGGCGGGACCAGGGCTCTGTGGTGTTCCCAGACGCGCCTTTGCGGTTCTATCTTTCAGCCGACGCGCAGGTGCGGGCCGATCGACGCGTCGCGCAACTGGCCGCCGCCGGCAAGCCGATCGATCGCGCGCGGGTCATTCGCGACATTCATGAACGCGATCTGCTTGATCGAACCCGACCAGACGGCCCGTTGATTCGACCCAATGGCGCAGAGGACATCAACACCGGCAACGACGACGTTGATACAGTCGTCGCTCGCATGGAATCCATCGCGCGCGCACGACTTCCTGACGCCCGTTTCCGCGAACGATGCCCGGCGGACGAGGTCGATATGCGGTCCGTCGCCACGCAGAGCATCCAGGAATCGACGCGGTGAATGCGCTGCTTCGCGCCCTGCAGACGCGCCGACGCACGCCGGGCTGGCCGCCGCTGACGATGCTGCTCTGGTGGAATGTCGTGCGCGGCTTTCTGTGGTTCTCGTTCAAGATGCTCTACCGCTTTCGCACGGAAGGCGCTGAACACGTGCCCGCGACCGGGCCGATCATCTACGTCAGCAATCATCAATCGCACCTTGATCCGATCATCGTCGGCATCGTCGTCGGAGATCGGCCGTTCAGCGGCATGGCCAGGTCGACGTTGTTCAAGAACCCGCTGCTCGCATCCATCATGCGCGGCATCGGCGTGATCTCACTGGATCAATCCAAGGGCGACTCCGGCGCGATGAAGGCCGCCCTGGCGGAACTGGAAGCCGGCCGATGCGTCCTGATCTTCCCTGAAGGCACGCGAACGCGCGATGGCGCGATTGGCGAATTCAAAGCGGGCGTGGCGCTGATCATCCGCAGATCCGGCGCGCCGGTTGTGCCCGTGGCGATGGAAGGCGCGTTCGACATCTGGCGCATCGGCACGCCGCGGCCGAAACTCAGCGGCCGCCTCGCCGTTCGAGCGGCTCTCCCCATTTCCGCGGATGATCTGATGCGCGATGGACCCGAAGCGGCGCTGATGCGCCTTCACAGCACCATCGACGCCATGCGCTTGGACCTTCGCGCGCGCATGCGCCGCGAGACCGGCGGCAGGCTGCCTGCGCCAGGCCCCGGCGACCCGCCGACATCGAGTGTTGCGTGAGTCGTCACCGATCTGTCCGGCTCGCCGTGGTGACTTCCGTTCGATGCCAGAGCGTGACTACGCCATCGCGCGCGAAGGCGTTGAACAACTCGCGCAGTTCAGTCTCAAGCACATCGCGCAGCGGATCGCCCGGCCGTGGGAAGTACGACGCGCTGCGGGCGCGGCCGAGCAGTCCATGCCAAGTCAGACGATGGGGATTGGGGAAGACGAGCAGCGTGGCGTCATTGAAGAAGCCGCCTGCGGTCGGATCGGCCGAGCGCAGGTCATGCGTCTCCAAGCCGCTGCTGCGGGCGTTCGCCATCGATCGCCGGGCGATGTCGGAGTACGCGATTGTGAACGCGTCTCGCGCAACATCGCGCACGTTCCACATCAGCGCGAGCCGACCTGGGGGGGCCGACTTCAGCACCCGATGAAATTCGCGCAGCGCGTCGTCGGACTTGAACCAGTGGAACGCCTGCGCGACGACGACACACTCGACGCTGGCATCCGCCAGTCCGGTGCGTTCGCCAGTCCCCGCGCGATAAACCACTGTGCCCACCGAATCAT
>CAZCGB010000302.1:0-4457 GCA_964498045.1 uncultured Isosphaeraceae bacterium | reverse complement strand
GCTTCGCGCGTGGGGGCGTCAAACGTCTGCAGCCCCGGCGGTGGGCAGGCTCGCTTCCAATAGGTATAGATGCTGCGGCGATAAAGGTCATCCTTCTCGCCGAGCACGAACTCGCGCGTATTGGATTGCAGCATCGCGACTTCCTGCCACAGGCCGTCGGGCTGCACGGGCTTGACCGAAGCGCCGCCGAGCTTCTCGATCAGTTGGCCGGAGGCGAAGAGCGCGAGATCGCGTATCTGCTCCGCGCTCAAGCGCCGTCGCGGGTAATACGAAAGCCACGAGTTGGACGGATCAATTTCCGTCAGGTCTTCGCGCACGCGCGACGACTGACGATAGGTGCTGCTGGTGACGATCGTGCGCAGCAGCCGCCGCACATCCCAGCCGCCTTCGCGGAAATCGACCGCAAGCGCGTCGAGCAGTTCCGGATGCGTGGGATACGCGCCCTGGTAGCCGAGGTCTTCGGAGGTGGCGGCGATACCCGTGCCGAAGACCATTTCCCAGAAGCGGTTGACCGCGACGCGGGCCGCCAGCGGGTTGTCGGCGGCGGTGATCCACTGCGCCAGGCCCAGCCGATTGGGCGGTGCGTCGCCGGGCATTGTGCCGAGGAACTTCGGAACAGCGCGGCTGGCCGGGCGGGTCTTGATCGGCTTGTCGTACTGGCCGCGGTCGAGCACGAACGTTTCGCGCGGCTTGTCCAGCTCCTTCATCACCATCGTCAGCGGGATCGCGGCGTTCACCTCGTTCTGCTTTGCGATCGTCTCTTCGCGCTGCTTTTCGACCGCAAGGTACTCAGGTGAAAACATGCGTCGCCACGCGATCGCCAGACGGTCCGCCTGCTCGGCTGAGAGCGCGTCGGCAGGCAGCAACACCGCCGCCATGTCGCCGCGCAGCACGCTGTCGGCCTGGATTGCGCGAAAGTAGTAGCCGGCCTGCCCGCCGGTGTTGACGACCTTGAAGACGATGCTATTGCGCCCGGGCTTGAGTGTGATCTTGACTTTGTCCTGATTCGGCGCGAGTGAACGATCAACCTGCTTTGAGATCGCTTCGGCGCCGTTGACGAACAGCCGCAGGCCGTCGTCGCTGCCCAAGGAGAGTTCGATCTCGCGCTGATCGGGCGACCAGACATCGCGGCCGATGTACGTGGCGTTCAAGCCCTCCGCCAGCGGAATGGCCTGTTCATCCGCAAGCCGGCCGTCGAACTTCCAATATTGATTACCGGCGCCGAAGTTGTGGTTGGGATCGATCGTCGCGAGCGTTTCCGGGCCGAAGGCGTTCTCGAACGCGGCCTTGGGATTCTCAGCGGGGAACGGCCCGACGACCTGCCAGCGCCCGAAAGCCAGCGGCAGATTCGCCAGCGCGCTCTCCGCCAGCGTGCCGGTGCGGATGCGCACGCGGGCCAGCGAATGCTGCGCGTAGATGGAACGGAACGACAGCGTTACGCGCAATTCCGTTTCACTGCTGGTTGCGAAGGGCCGGTGCGCGGCAATCAACAACAATCTGCTGCCGGGCTTCTGATGGCCGGCGATCGCCCAACCGAGTTTGTCCGAAGCGTCGAGCACATTGCACGCCTCGTGATCGCCATCCTGCTGCGCAAGGTCCGCCCACGCCCAGCGCAGGGCAACATTCGTCCAATCCGATGAACCGCTCGCCCGCTCATCCAATGTCACGCCGGTGAGTACGCCGTTGCCGTTGAACGCGCGACCGGCTGGCTTCTCAGGCGCTGGCGCGAGCGCCTCGATCAGGAGCAATCGCATGTCGCTCTCGCTCGCCTTCATGGTGAGCACGTAATCTTCAACCGCGGGCACTTCGCCTGCGGCATTCACCGAATGATCGGCGTTGATTGCCAGCGTCACCTTCGGATCGCTTGGCTGGGCCGCAATCACCGTCGGAGTCGACCACTTCACATTCGCAGCCGCGAGCGTGTCGCGCGTGAAGGCTTCACGTTTGTCCTGTTCGCCAGGAAAAGGCCTTTCCATCTGATCGTGCAGCGATGCGAGGTGGGACCTGATCTCCTCCAGCGTCTTCGTCTGTTCGGGCGTCGGCACTTCGATGAACGGCTCGTACGCGCGCTTGGAATCGGGCGTCTGCGTGTACAGCCCTGGTTCCTCGATGGAATCGAAGAAGGCGAACATGCTGTAGAAATCATCCTGCTGGATCGGATCGAACTTATGGTCGTGGCATCGCGCGCAGCCCATCGTCAGGCCGAGGAACACCGACGACGTCGTACTCACGCGATCGACGGCGTATTCCACCAGGTACTCGGCGGCGATCGCGCCGCCTTCATCGGTCGTCACATGATTGCGGTTGAAGCCTGTCGCAACGCGCTGCTGGATCGTCGAGTCGGGCAGCAGGTCGCCGGCGAGTTGTTCGGTGATGAACCGGTCGTACGGCATGTTGTCGCGGAAGGCATTGAGCACCCAGTCGCGCCACAGCCACATCTGCCGGCCGTTGTCGGTGTGAATGCCGCAGGTGTCGGCGTAACGGGCGGCGTCCAGCCAAGGCGCGGTCAACCGCTCCGCGACGCGGGTGCGGTAAGGCTCTTCGGTCAGCAGCCGATCGACCATGCGTTCGTACGCGTCCGGCGCGCCGTCCGCCGCGAACGCGTTCAACTCCTCAGGCGTCGGTGGCAGGCCGGTGAGGTCCAGCATCACGCGCCGCAGCAGCGTCGCTTTGTCAGCCTCGGGCGAAGGCTTGACGCCGCGGCCTTCAAGGTTGGCGAGGATGAATCGATCAATGTCGTTGCGGCACCACTTCGCATCGTTCACCGCAGGCAGAGGCGGCTTCGTAGGCGGAACGAACGACCAGTGCGGCTCGTACTCCGCGCCCTGTTCGATCCACTGGCCGATGAGTTGCTTCTCGTCCGTCGAGAGTGGTTTCTTGTTGGTTCCCGGCGGCGGCATGCGCAGCTTCGGATCATCGCTGTTGATCCGCCGCCAAAGTTCGCTGGAATCGATGTCGCCCGGCACGATCGGGGCCGCGCCATCGCGTTCGCGCAGCGCCGACTCGCGATCATCCAGACGCAAATCAGCCTGCCGGGCGTTTGAATCCGGCCCGTGGCATTGGTAGCAGCGATCAGAAATGATTTGCCGAATGTCACGGTCGTAATGAACGGAGACTTTCGTGGCGGGATCAACTGGCTTCAACGGAGCCGCGGCCACGGCAGAAACTGTTGAGGCGTGTGACGCGCCGCTTCCAGATCGCAACCCCGGGCCGAAAATGATCATTGCGCCGCATGTGACGACAACAACTCCCGCGAGCCAGAGGCTGCGGATGTCCAATCGGGGGCCGGGGTCGCTCAATGCCTTCGTCAACGCAGAATCTCCGCCCGTTCGTAGCATAGCAAACCTCCAACTCAGGTCGGAGGATCGATTGCCACGGGAATTCAGGCCTCATCGGGTCCACACCGACCGCCGCCTGAAGAATCGTCAGCGGTCCGGCCGAGCTCGTGTGCGTTGGGGAAAGATGCTGCAGCGAAGCAGTTTCAGGCGAATTGAGCTGCAGGGGGTTCGCTGGGGACTGTTCAATCACTTCCGAGCGGCAAGCCCGCCGCTGATCGTCAGAGGCGTTCGCGCCGTCTTCGAAACCCTAGCCTTCTCGGCAGTGACTTCGGTGATCGATGTTTCTCGAAATGCCTGCTCGACTCGGGACATGGCTTCGTCCAGGCGCCGGTGCAGCGGGCAGAGGCGACTCTTGTGCTCTTTCAGCCCAAGAGGGCATGTGCGGATGCGTTGCACCGGGTCAACCGCTTCAAGCACGTCGAAGACCGTGATGGATTCAGGACTGCGCATGAGCGTGAATCCGCCGCCCGGCCCGCGCTGTGATCGGACCAGCTCCTTGCGGTTGAGATCCTGGAGGATCTTCGCAAGGTAATCGGCTGGCACATGTGTGGCCTTGGAGATCTGCAGCGTGGTGCGGGACTCGCCATGGTGATAGGCCAGGTCGACGACGGCGCGCAGCGCGTATTCAGCGGTTTGTGATATCACGGCCCGATTCCTTTGAGGAGAATCCGATCCAGCAATCCAAAATAACGAATGCAGCGGGGAATGTGGAGGATCGCGTCGCCTGATCGTCAATGAATCAGGTACATCAGCGGGAAGAGGAAGATCCAGATGACATCGACGACATGCCAATACAACCCCACGAGGTCGACCGGTGTGCAGTAGCTGCTGGAAAAGTGGCCCAGCCAGGCACGGGCCAGCAGCCAGGAAATCACCAGCATTCCCAGGAGGACGTGGATGCCGTGCAGGCCCGTCATGAGGTAGTACAAGCCGAAGAAAAGATGCGTGTTGGGCGGACGCGTGAGGTCTCGCCGCGGATCGGCGGGCGGGGTGCGGTCACGGCCCGGCGTCGGCGCATCCCAGTTCGGCGCCAGGCCCTCCGGCCCGGGCATCGCGTTCGGTATAGATGACATCGGGATGTAGAACTCCTGTATCGGCGCGGAAGCGGCGGCCTGGGTC
>CAZCGB010000301.1:0-4476 GCA_964498045.1 uncultured Isosphaeraceae bacterium | reverse complement strand
GGCGAGGCTGGGCGCGGATGTGTCGTTCGTCGGCTGCGTGGGCGAAGACGCCTATGGCGAAGAATTCCGCCGCGTTCTGCAATTCGAAGGCATTGATGTCACCCATTTGCAGACGAAGAAGGATGTCGCCACCGGCGTGGGCGTGATCGTCATCGACGAGCGCGGTCAGAATTCCATCATCGTCGCGCTGGGGGCGAACCTCGCGCTGACCCCCGCCGATGTGGATGCGGCGATGGAGGTGATTCAAGCCGCCGACGTGGTGATGCTGCAGTTGGAGATTCCAATAGAGACCAATGCACATGTCATCGCGCGCAGCGAGGAGTTCAAGGCCGCAATCATGCTGAACGCGGCGCCGGCGCAGCGCATGGCAAGCGAAATGATCCAATGCGTCGATGTGCTTGTGGTGAATGAGATTGAAGCGCTCGCACAGATCACGCCATCCCACGGCCGAATTCCAGATGAAGCACTCATTGCTGCCGTTCCGCACGGAGGCAACATGCTCAAGGTGCTGACGTTGGCGGAGCGAGGCTGCATCACTTGCGAAGGTGGCGACGACACGCAAGCTCATCCGGCATTCACAGCGGATGCCGTTGATACCGTCGGCGCAGGTGATTGCTTCTGCGGCGCCCTTGCCGTGGCGCTGGCGGAAAACCAAGACGCTGACGGGGATCTCACCCACCCGATCCGCTTCGCCAGCGCGGCCGCGGCGATCTCCGTCACACGCCACGGCGCGATTCCTTCCATGCCCAAGCGCGTTGAAGTCGAGGTGTTCCTACGCGGCCATGCGTCGGCCCCCGGCCGAGCCGGAAACTGATGAAAATGCCGACCCGGCGATCTCGATTGCGCAAAGCCACTCATCGGATTTGAACCGACGACCTGTGCTTTACGAAAGCACTGCTCTACCGCTGAGCTAGAGTGGCGTGGGACGCAAAGCGTAGCACGCTGGCGGGCGTGCGGCAATGAAGGCGATCGCCCGGCCACACGAGGTCATCGTGGCTTGCGACGGGTGAATTCGATGTCCATTGCGGCGGCCGGCGACTGCGCGTACTGCACGCGGTTCATCGCCCAGATCGTGTCGTTGCGCACCGGCGAATCGGCCGACAGCACGCTGTGCCGCACGATCACCTGATGCTGATAGCCGATCTTCTTCGCGACGCCGAAACTTGCGAAGTTCTCCGGTGAGGTGTGGATCTCCATCCGCCGGACGTTGTGCGTCTCGAAGCCGATCTTGGTCAACGCGGTGGCGGCCTCGCTGGTGTAACCCTTTCGCGCATGGTCGTTGGCGATCCAGTAGCCGACTTCAAGCGCGCCGGCCCCGATGCGCGGATGCAGGCCGATGGAGCCGATCAGCGTCTTTCCATCGTTCAGGAGCATGGCATACGCCGCGCCCGTGCCTGCCAGCGCCGATCGGCGCAGTTCGCGGAGCTTCGTGCGTTGCTCCTCCACCGTCTTCGGCCCGTTGCGCACCCAGTCCATCCAGCGGTTGAGGTGTTCGTAGCTCGACTGCATCGCGTCGAACACCGCCTCGGCATCGCTCAAGCGATAGGCGCGCAGAACAAGCCTCGGCGTGCGAACAGGGCACACGACCGTTTTGAAAGCGCGCACGGGCTTCGGCTTACTCCTTGGATTCCTTGGGCAGCAGTCCGACGGCGCCGCTGGTCGGCAGGTTCAAAGCGCCATGAACGGTCGCGGCGGCCTCAGCGACATCACCCGATGAATTGGCGATGAGGTCGAGCAACGCCGTCACGTGGCGTTCCTCAGCCTTGTCGCCGAACAATCGCACAGAATCAGCGACGCGCATGAGCAGCTCAGCCTGCTCATCGCCGGTCGCCCCGAGGGCGACATCAAAGAGCTTCCGCTGCGAAACGTCGCTGTCGATCAGCGCGAGGATGTCCGCCACAAGCATCTTCGTTCCGCCCTGTCGCGCATCGATGGCATCGACCAGCGCGCTTTCGGCGTCAACGATTGAATACGCCGGGCTTCGCGAGATGGCGATGTCACGAAGAGCGGAAAGGGAGCGGATCGCGTACTCCTCGGACTCGGCTTCGCTGACGCGGCCGCCGGCGCCGCGCTTCATAACCTGTTCGATCGCGGCGGCGAGGGCGTCCTCACCTTCGCGGGCCTGCGTCATGATGATGCGCGAATCGCGCCGGTATTCCTTCATGGAAGCCGCATCCGTGGCGCTGGCGACAACCACCGTCGGAGCGGCCGAAGCCTTGGGCACGCGGCGAAGCGATTCGATGGCGTCCTTCGTCGCGTCAGCCGACCCCATGCGCACGACGATCAGGTCGACGCCGACGGCCTTGGCCAGGTCGTTCTGCACGGTCGCGGCGTTCGGTCCTGCCGCAACCACCATGAATCCAAGCTTCTGAAGCTGGCTTGATGCGTTCGCGCGGTTCTCCTCGTTCTCGACCACGACCAGAGCCAGAGCCTGCGCGCCTTGGCGCACCGCTGATGCGAGGATCGGCACGACCTGCTGATCACCTGAGAACTTCTGTTGTGGCAATGCGCGGGCGAGCGTCAATGCCGCTTCATATTGAGCGCGACGATCGGGATAGGCCAGAGCTTCGAGCAAGGGCTGACGGTTGGATGAACGCGCGAACAGGTTCGCGCCGCCGGTGGTTCTGGCGAGCGCGCCGATGGCATCGCGGACGAGCGGGGTTTCAAGGCGGTCAATTCCAAGAGCGAGCACGTCGAGACAGGTCTGCGTCCCGAAGACGGTCGCATAAAAATCGGCGGTGTACTTGTCGTCGCCGTACACGGGATCGGTCGCACCCTCGGGCAGATCGTTCTCGCGCTTGAGGTCGGAGGCGACAAACAGGCTGATTCCAGCGGCATTCGCGCCATCCAGGCCGACCGCCTTGGCTGAGAGCTCCATCGCGCGGACATCGCTGAAGATCGGCGTCGGAACCGGAATTGGCCCCAGACCAGTGAAGCTGTTGTAACGCCAGACGTTGTTGTGCGATTCATCGGTGAAGGCGATCAGCGACTCGTTGCCATCGAAGTATTGACGGCCGAGGTTGCTGTATAACGTCGAAAGCGGAGCATCCGTCACGCCGAGCCGATCAAAGGCGCGTTTGGCGACATCCTGGGTTTCTTGTTCCGTCGTCGTGTTCAGGCTGATTTCGCGCAGGTACGGAGCGGCAAGCGGATTCCTGATGGCGCCGAGGATGTCGCAGATCACGCGCTGATTCGCCCCGGTCAGATTCACCACCGCGATGCTCAGCGGGTACACGGCATTCGGCCCAAGCTCTACGAGCATCTTCTGGCATTCAATCTTCATCGCCTGGTCATTGCTCTCGGTCAACTGCTTCACCAGCACCGGCACGGCATACTCCTTCGCAGCCATCAGACGCTGCTTGGCGATCTGCCGCCCGCGCGTCGTGCCGACGAGCATGTTGACGGCTTCTTCGATGCGCTTCGGATCGCGTGCAAGGTCAAGCCGGCCGGCCTCAGCCCGACGCCACAGTTCCGCAGCAGTGCCTTCCAGTTCCGGCACCAGCATGGCCCGATCGACAGCTTGTTGAAATCGCTTTTCCATGCCGTTGACTTCATCGAGCATGGTCGCGATCTCGGCGTTGGTCACACCCGAGTCGATCAGCGCCTGACCCTTGGCGTTGGAAAGTTCCACATGCGCGATGAGCGTGTAGTGGATCCAATCCTGCATCAGTTCGTTGGGGCTGCCCTTTCCTGGCGCTTTCGCGCCGGGGACAGCCACGGGCTGGTCCTGCTGGGCCAGCGCAAGCCCGCCCGCGTTGGTGGAGATCAAGGTGGCGACAAGCAGGTGGCGGGAGAACGCGCTGAGGATCATCGAAAGCAACTCCTGGTGGTGGCGGCAAGGATCATACGAGTCATGCGCACCGGACGAATTCAACTGCACCGAAGCCGAAGGCGACAGTCGCCGGGCTGGCCGCACTCAGTCGAAAGCCGTTCGCACGCACTCACCGCACAGAAACGCCAAAAGTAGCCGAGTGCTGCATGAGTGTCAATGGAACGCCGGCGTCGGCGCAGCATGCGAAGCCTCTGCCAGCGGTCATCCGAGCGAACGGCCTGACGAATGCGGTTGAATGGTCCAAGTCACGGGAAACACGATGCCCGAAAGCGGCTGCATCTGGTTATACTTCGCGGCGGTTGTGGTGTCCGTTCCACCGGACTTGCGACAGGCAAGTCGTTGGACGACGAAGATGGGAAGGCGGTGAAAAACCGCCGCGGACGCGCCGCCGTAACGGGATGCCGAATCGACCGGCAAAGTCGATTCGGGCCTCGCCAGGAATGCCACTGCCCCGCCTGATCCTTCTGGATCATCGCCGGGGTGGGAAGGCAGGCGAAGCTTGCAGACTGAGAAAACCTCGGCCTGTGCCACCCGGAGCCGGAAGACCTGCCACGACCGATACCGTCGCCCTCGCGATCAGGGCCTGGCGGTGCGGTTCGTCGGCTTCGTTCCCGCCGCCATCTGCCGCACCTTTCCAGCGCGCT
>CAZCGB010000300.1:0-4478 GCA_964498045.1 uncultured Isosphaeraceae bacterium | reverse complement strand
CGGCCATGCCTTCGCGCGTGCGCAGCTTGTCGAGCATCGGCAGTCGGCCGGTCAGCAGCTTGTGCGGATAGCACTGGTGGCCGACGTCGAAGAGCAATCGGTCATGCCCGAAGTCGAAGACGTAGTGCAGCGCGATCGTGAGTTCCACCACACCGAGGTTGGGCGCGAAGTGCCCGCCGGTGCGCTTGACCTGCTCGGTGATGGCGTGGCGGATCTCGGCGGCGACATCGGGCAACTGCTCGATGGACAGTGCCTTGAGATCGGCGGGCGACTTGATGTTCGGAAGAAGTTTCAGGTCCATTGAGGGTTAACCACAGAGAAACAAAGGCACAGAGAGAGAAAAGCAGCGAAGGGCGGTTGATCGAAATGGACACGAGCATGGATGCATCACAATGACATTCAAACTTCCATCATTCGTGTTCATCACTGACTTCATTCCGATCGTTCCTCGGTGACTCTGCGTCTCTGTGGTTTTCTTTTGCGCACATCCGTGCGCGCGATTCTTGGGGGGCGGGAATTCTGATGGAAGGGAAGCGTAGGTTCACTTCGTTCGGATCGCCATTGCGTCGGCGAGATCGAGCAGCATGCGTGATTTTCCGCTTGCGTTCAGCGATTCCAGCGCCTCGTGGGCCGCTGCGCGCAGGCGTTCGACCTCGGCTTTCGACGCCTCGACGCCGATCAAGCCGGGAAAAGTCAACTTGCCGGCGGCATCATCTTTACCGACGGCTTTGCCCACATGTTCAGCGGATTGCGTGACATCCAGCAGGTCATCGACGATCTGGAACATCAGGCCGATCGCCTGGCCGTAGCGCGTGACTGCGTCGAGTTGAGAGGCTGGGGCGTTGGCGCAAATCGCGCCCATGCGACAAGCGGCGGTGATCAGCGCCGCGGTCTTGTGGCGATGAATCAGATCCAGCCGCTGACGGTCATTCAAGCGCGATGCGAATCCGCCCAATGTGTCATACACCTGGCCGGCGATCATCGCGGTCGTCGCGCCGGCCAGTTCGCGCACCAGCGAGCCTTGCCGGGTCGCTTCGACATGGGCGTTCGTCAGCCATTCGAAGGCCAGCGACACCATCGCATCGCCCGCGAGGATCGCCATCGCTTCGCCAGCATGAATGTGCAGCGTCGGTCGGCCACGCCGAAGGTTGTCGTCATCCATCGCCGGAAGATCGTCGTGCACCAGGCTGAAGCAGTGGATGAGCTCCATCGCGCCGGCAGGCGCGAGCCCGGCTTTCCGCTGGCCGCCCAAGGCCTCGCAGCACATGACGGTCAGGGCCGGCCGCAATCGCTTGCCCGGGCCCAGCACGCTGTATTTGATGGCCTCCCGAAGGTTCTGCGGCAATTGCGCCGCATCCAGGCGCATGGCCATGTCGCGTTCAATGTCTGCCACGATGGCATCCAAACCGGCCTTGAGTGAGGCAGGCAGCAGTGCGGCGACGGCGGTTTCGGGTTGGGCGGCGGGGGCGGACACCGCCTCAATTGTAGGGATTTTCAGAACAGCCTGCGAGAATCGCATGTGGAGGCCGTTCCCGAGATGTTGGACGGAACGGAAGAACACCTCATCCGTACAATCACCGATCGCTGCGACTGCTGGAATCGCCGAGCGATGCCGCCCAAGAAGAGCATGTCCCGTGGCATGCTGTGAAAGGAATCCGCATGAGTATTGTCGGCAGCCGTGATGTGATTGATCGAGTCCTTCGTCTTTTGCCGGCTCCGCGCCGTGCGGCGCGTGCGTTTCTGCTCGCCGCGGCGGTGATGCTGGCGACGCGCGCGTTTGGTCAATCGGCGCCGACGGTGCATGCTCCTGGCGATCTTCCGCCGACCACGCAACCCGGCGACGCGCCCAGGCCGCCCGCGTTCATGCGCGTGCAGGAACAGAAGAACAAGGCGATTGAGCTGCAGGTCGGCACGCGCGACTATGTGCATGTTGACGGCCATGGTCCGCGCGTCGGGCTTGTCGGCGTTGCGCACATCGGCGAGAAATCGTTCTACCGCGAATTGCAGAAGCTGCTCGACGCCTACGGCGTTGTGCTTTACGAATCGGTGAAGCCCTCCGGCGCGAGCAAGCCCGGCGGCGCAACCGCCGAAGAGCGCATCGATTCGACGCAGTCGTCCATGCGCCTGGTGCGTGGTTTCATCGAGACCTATCGCCACGCGAAAGACGGCCTGCCTGCGAATCTCGAGGCGGTCCGCACGTTTGCCGTCGCCGAGGACGCCCGGCTGGGAGAGTTCATCAGCAATGCCAGCGTCGATGCGTGGGGTCACGCGCTGCAATATGGTCTGGTGGCCGACGCCGCCGATCCGGTGAACGGCTATTCGCTGCTCAGCCTGGGCGCCGACGGCGCACCCGGCGGCGAAGGCGAGAATGCCGACATCACGCTTGCCGACGAACCCGCGCCGGATCCGACTGAACTGTCGAAGGATGACGGGCTGCAGTCGCAGCTCGCTTCCGCGCTCGGCCTGGAGTTCCAACTCGAAGCCCTCGACTACGGCCGGGCCAACTGGCGCTGCAGCGACATGGACATGGATCAGCTGAACAAGCGCCTGGAGGAAAAGGGCCTGGACTTCAGCGTGCTTGGCGGAACGCTCGCCGGCTCATCGCTGCCGGCGAAGGCGATCAAGCTGCTGCTGGGCATCATGAAGATGGCCGATTCGTTCATGGACGGCGCGATTGCCGACACCTTCAAGGTGGTGATGATCGAGATGCTCGGCGACCCCGCGTTGACCGACATGAGCATGCAGCAGCTGGGCGCGGGCTTCGGCGAAGTGATCATCAACGATCGGAACCAGGTGCCGCTGAACGATCTCAAGGCCATCATCGCCAATGAGCCGGATGTGAAGTCCGTCGCGATCTTTTACGGCGCGGGCCACATGGCCGACCTCGACACGCAGCTGCGCGGCATGGGCTATGTGCCGGCCGAGAACGGCGAGCGCTGGCTCACGGGCATGAAAGTCGACCTCACGCAGTCGGCGGTCAGCCCGCGCGAGATCAACCAGATCCGCACGATGATGAAACAGGCGATCCGGCAGCAGATGCGCGCCAGATAACCGCGCATCGATTCGCCGCCGCGCGCCGCAATGGGCGTTCTCACTCGTTCGATCCGCACGGCGCGTGCTTGTACTCGACCGCCTCCGCGCTGTTCACCCACTTGCGCATGTCCTGCAGGAAGTTGTAGCCCTGCTGCTCGACGTGGCCGTCGGCGCAATTGATGGCGATGGTTCCCGTGTACCGCGGCAGGGGCGCGCACGCGCCTGCGGCGAGAATGTCCGCCGCGCTGGTCGGGTCGCCCTTCTCGGCGATCCATTGCTCGGTCTGCCCCACGGTCGGCGGCATCACCATGTGAAATCCCGGCGTCGAGTTCGGCAGTTTCGTCGCCAGGCCGGCTTTCTCGAAAATCGTCGACGCACAAAAGACCGTCATGTCGGATGGGCGTATCACCTGCGAAATGCTCTGCGGGATGCTCAACGCGCGCTTCGATCCGCCGATGCTGCAGTCGTCGAAGAAGCGATGGAACGGCGTCTGCACGCCGCCCAGATCGTGCATCTCCCACCATCCGCCGAGGTACAGCGCGTTGTAGCCGAACGCCGGTTCGTAGGCCACGCTCTTTCCTTCGCTGACCAGCGTGAGGACGTCAGCTCGCGGCTCATCGAGATGCGAGTGGATCGCGCCGTGATCCCACGAAAGGTACGACATCAACCGCCACGTCCACGGGCCAGCCAGGTTGGTCGCCGTCAGAGGAATGGCGCTGGTGTCGGGATACTTGTAGCGCACGCCCCAGCCGCGCGTCACGCCTTGCACTGGCGCTTCCTGGACGGCAAGATCGAGAAAGCCCGGCAGCGCAGAGTCGTTGTTGGCGTTGCCGTAGAGCATCCACGCGTGCCCGACGTTCTTGATGTCGTTCATCTCGCGCGCCTTGAAGCTGCGCCTGCGCGCGCCGCCGATCGCCGGCAGAAGCAGCGCCAGCAGAATGCCGATGATGCCCATCACCACCAGGACCTCCAGCAGCGTGAATCCCTTGCGCGTGGATGAATGCATGGGCATGGCCGTGGAAATCACAATCAAGACGTACGCATTGGCTCAGCGTCCTGTTCCCGACACAGGCTTGCGGCGATGGTGGAACGCCAACACGAACAGCACCAGCACGCCCAGCGCGAAGTAGCAGGGGTACTGCCAGAACGCGTGCCAGTCCTTGCCTTCGCCCGTCCTGGCGAAGATCGCGCCTGACGCCTGCGCGCCGATGAGCATGCCCAGGCCCTGCGTGATGAGCACCAGGAATCCCTGGGCTGATGCGCGGAGTTCCTTCGGGGCCTCCTGCTCGGTGTAGATCGAGCCGGTGACGAAGAAGAAGTCGTAGCAGATTCCGTGCAGCAGGATGCCCAGGAGGATCGACACTGCGACATGCGGGTCGCCGGTGATCGTGCCAATGAGCCCTTCGTGCGTCGGCGGCGTGTGGCTGGCGGCGTAGGCGAAAAGC
>CAZCGB010000299.1:0-4484 GCA_964498045.1 uncultured Isosphaeraceae bacterium | reverse complement strand
AACGCGCTACCACGCTTTCCGCTTTCAAAAAGCGGCCTTTCGGGTTGGCCTAGTCGTACTTCTTGCGCCAGCGTTGGCGGTTACGCCACCACTTCCCGGACACCAACGACCACAGACCTTTGAGAAGGTCAAGGAGCATACGGTGTCGTGGGTGTATGTAGCTCATTCCTCTACCTCGACAGGCTCTGGCGCCACTTCGGCGAATAGCTCTTGCTGTGTGATACTTGTCTCGATGCGCTTCTTCGCTGCATCAAAATAGTTCTGCCAGTCGCCTGCCTGGCCTTTGCGGATCATGCGGTGCCGCTGCTCGGCCTGACCGCCTGTCGCCTTTTTGAATGATCTGTCATCGACAATTTCCGCGACCCGGTCGTCGCTCTCGAATTCGCTGACGCCCAGGAACTGCAATGTGCGGCGCAGCTCGCTCGCGGAATCGACAAGCAGGTCCTCATAGCGCACGCGGAGGATGTGATCGATGCGGCCGGGCTTCTCGCCGTAGTAGTCCAGCAGTCGCCGGCGGGCTCGGTTGGCGAACATCTTCTTCCAGTTGGGATGCTGCTCGATCTCGCCGCTGCGCGGATTCACGCGCACGAACTGCATGGCGACCTGCGGCGTCAACGTCGCGATCAGGTGATAGAAGAACGACACCACCACATCGCGCGGGTCGCGCAGGATGTTCACCACCTTGAACTCCGGCAACTGCCTCTCCAACTGCGGCAGCGGCGTGTGCATGCACGGCATGCCGAAGCACTTCCATGCCGAATCGTCAAACGGAGGCTGGTGATCTGGATCCAGCACGTGCATCAATCGGTCGATCGCCTGCTTGCCGCCCGTGGCCGGCCAGAACTTCGCGCTGTCGATCGCCAGTTCACCCAGAACCTCCAGCATCTCGCGTCGGCCGCCCTCGGAAAGGTTCATCGCCACACCCGAGCGTCGGTTCACCAGACGCTTTGTGAACTCCTGCATCGTCACGCCTTCGCGCGACAGCAGCACCTGCAGCCGCTCGCGGTCAAGGAACATGCGCGCCATGAGCGGGATGCCCTTATGCGGCTTGTTGCTGAATGAACCGACCGACGCGAAATCAAACACCATCTTCTGCAGCCACTTATTGCCGCATTTGGGGAATCCGCTGATTGTGAAGTACACGGGCAAATTCTGCAACATGATGGATTCCAACTGACGCGGTTGGCCCGAAGCGGGGCCTGGCAATGCGTTGCGTGGTCGATTGTATCCGGAGGGCGCATGCCCATCGGTTGATGACGTCGCAAAAAAGGCGCGGCCGAAGAGCGAGTTCAGCTGGAGAAAGGCCACGACATCAAGGCAATCGAAGGCGCCGTCCGATTTCAAACCGGATGCGTAGCTGCATCGCTCATCTCGACAGCGAATCATCTCGTCGTTGCATCAGGCACAATCCGCCCCATGGCCGATTGCCCTGCCGCCCGTTCGATGCCGGCAACATCGACAGCATGCGCAAAACCCACGGCACGCGGCGGTATTTCGCAGCTGTCTTCAGTATCGAACGCACCTCCAGAGGCTCCCAGCCCAGCGGCTGGAAAAATCCCGGGCCTTCCGGCGGCGCGAATCTGAACGGGGCTTTCGCGGCGTCCAATTGCCCGCCCATCTGTTTGCGCAGCATCTTCAGAAGTCCAGGCGAACACATGTCGAACGCCCAATGCGCGAACGACGGTTGAACCGCAAGATCGCGCCCGAGCGCAGCAACCTCATCAGCGCCGAGATAGATCAGCAAGCCTTCGCACACGATCATCGCCTTGCGGCACTGGGCTCCCAATTCCGCGAACAACGCCTGACGCGCCGATGCATCCGCCAGATCCATCGCCTCATGCTCAAGCCGACAGCGGGCCCGCACACCGCCCATCACGCGCGCCTTCTCTTCGAGCAGTTCGGGCATGTCGACTTCGATCCATCGCAGGTTCGCCGGCAGGTCCATGCGCTGCGGCCGGGCGTCGAAGCCGGCCGCCAGATTGACGATCATGTCGGCTCCGTTGCGCACGCATTGGGCGATGTACTGGTCGAACACGATGGTGCGCATGGCCCACGGCCACTCGCGGCTGTCCGAGCGGCCGAACTCGCGCGAGATGCGTTCGCCGCGCTCGCCCGCCAGTCGCCGCGCGTATGGATCATGGAACAGCGCATCGGGCCGCTCGCTTTCCCGCGCGCGATGAATCGCCGCCCACAACGCGGTGTCGGAGACATTGCGAATGGCCGGTGAAGGCGGGGATGGGTCGGTCATGCAATGGGCCCGGTGGGAGTTGAACCCACATGCTCCCTTGCGGGAACCGCGGATTTTAAGTCCGCTGCGTCTGCCAGTTTCGCCACGGGCCCGGACCTCAATAGTCTATCGGCGGCGCGGGTAACCGCCGGGGAAAGCTTCGCAGCGCGACCGATCAATGCTCGTGATGATCGTGCTCGTAGTGTTCCTTCAGCAGATCGTGCCCGAAGTCGCGCTCGCGGTCGCGCCACACTGTGTGCACGTGGTTGGCGTTGTTCTGCGTGTTGTCGTATTCGATCACGAACGTCGGGCCCGACAACCGGTAGTAGTGCCCCAGGCCGCGCTGATCGCTGCCCATCCACGCGAAGCGGATCTTGTCGATGCCGGCGGTGCGGATGCGTTCGAGTTCGTGTTCCGCCAGTTCTGGGCGCAGGTTGTCGGCGTACTCGTGCAGCAATCGCTCGACGATCGAGCGCTGGTCCTTGTCCATCGCGGCGACCTCCACACCCAGCGAGTCGATCTCCTTCAGATCGCGGCCGGGCACGGCGAGGATGTCGCCCGGCGCCTTCTCGCCGATGATCGCGCTCTTCCGCTGCGCGTCATCCAGCGTCGCCAGCAGCTCGCGCGCGAGATCCTCCTCCCAGGCCAGCACGCGCACGCCTGCACGATCGCCCTGCTTCACCTCGGCGGGATTCGCGCCAAGGAACGACGGCGTGACCGCGACAGCCTCGCCCGCGCCGGTGAAGTTGAGCGAAACGTGATGGCCTTCGATCTTCCAGCCCCACGGGGCTCCCCCGCTCGCGCCAGTCGCACCGCCGGCCTGCGGCGTGCCGAAGACGACGATGGAATACGCCAGCGGATCGCGCATCGGGCCGCGGCCCTGCTCAATGTCGCGCAGCACCGCGTCCAGCAGCATGATCTCCTCGACCTTGTTCATGCCGCGCGATGACAGCGCGCTGCGCAGCAGGACGCGGGCGGCGATGCGCTGCTGGTCGTTCATCTCCGCGAACGACACCCCCGCCCGCTCGCGCGGCACGTAACTCCAGTCCTCCCGCGCCGGATCATCCAACGCCCGCGCCGCCTTGGCCCGCAACTCCGGCGAAAGCGAATCCAGAAAATTCGTCGCCGCCTCGGCCATGTCCTTCGCCGGCGACTGCCGTGCGGCCCAGCTCGCGCCAAGCGCACATGCCAGAATCAACAACGCGAGACTGAGGCGAGAGGCGATCGACATATTGGACCACAGCATAACCGAGGCTGTGCGCCGTTCGGTTCACCCAAAGGCGCAATGACGCCAAGGCGCGAAGAAACGTCCTGGTTCCGCACACCATTCCTCGCCCGTTGCGCCTTGGCGTTTTTGCGTGAACACTCCGTGCAGCCATCCTCGACGGCTACCATCATGCCGGAGGATTCACCATGCAGTTTCAATCGCGCCTCGCCGCCGTTCGTGCCCGTGCGCTTGCGACCCTCTCCCTCATCGCAGCAGCTTCGATGAACGCCACTGCCGCACAGGATGCGCCTACCGCACCCACTGCTACGCCTGCGACGATGAAAGCCGTGCGCATTCATTCCAACGGCGGCGTGGATGTTCTGAAATACGAAGACGCGCCCAAGCCTGAAGCGAAAGACAACGAAGTGCTCGTGCGCGTCATCGCCGCGGGCGTCAATCCCGTCGATGCCAAACTGCGTGCTGGCCGCAGGGTCGCTGAAGACAAGCCCGTCATCCTCGGCTGGGACGTCGCGGGCGTCGTCGAATCCGTCGGCGCGAAGGCGGCGAAATTCAAGAAGGGCGATGCGGTCTTCGCCTTCCTGCCTTTGATGAAAGGCGGCGGCTACGCCGAGTACATCGCCATCGATGAATCCATCGTCGTCGCCAAGCCCAAGTCGCTGTCGTTCGAGGAGGCCGCGGCCGTGCCCCTGGCGGCGATGACCGCCTGGCAGGCGATGCTCGACGCCGGCGGCCTGAAGGATGGCCAGACGGTTCTTATTCACGGCGGTTCCGGCGGCGTCGGCGCGTTCGCCGTGCAGATCGCCAAAGCCAAGGGAGCCAAAGTCATCGCCACCGCTTCCACCGCGAATCAGGACTTCCTCAAGCAACTCGGAGCCGATGTCGCCATCGACTACAAGACGCAGAAGTTCGAGGATTACGCGCACGATGTCGATGTCGTGCTCGACACCGTCGGCCGAACTGACGACACGCAGAAGCGCTCTTTCGAAGTCCTGAAGAAAGGCGGGTTTTTGATTTCCATCGTCGGCGGTC
>CAZCGB010000298.1:0-4489 GCA_964498045.1 uncultured Isosphaeraceae bacterium | reverse complement strand
GATCAGCTCGCCCGGCGTTTTCGCCCACAGGTCCGCGCCGATCTCCTCGGCCAGGCCCGGAGCCCGGTTGAACACGCCGCCGCCGACGACGATCTGCATGTTCGGGCAGGCGTTCACGCCGCGGATGGTGTCGATGAGCTGGCGGATGTTCGGCGCATCGGACGGCGCGCTGGCCCACATCAGCAGGATGTCGGGGCGCTGCTCACCGATCTCCGCGAGAATCTCGTCGTTCGCCACGCCGCCGCCGCCGAAGAGCACTTCGTAGCCGTCGGCTTCAACGAGGTCAGCAGTCATCTGGCCGGCCAGTTCGTCAGCCTCGCTGGAACCCGAGAACATGCACACCTTGCGGCCGCGACGGGCGCTCTGGGTGTACTCGCACTGGGCCTGATCGATGAGCGAGCGCAGGATGCGCACCGCGTAATGATGCGCGAGGGTGGTCAACTGGTCGTTGCGGAACAGGTTGTTCACCATGTCCAGCGTGGACCAGTAGATCTCATGAGAAAGGTCGGCGGCGGAGCAGCCGCCTTCATTGCGGGTTTCCGCGACGATCTGCCGTGCCGACGTCCGGTCGCCGGTGATCAATGCCTGAAAGAGTCGTTCGACGATGAGTTCCTGATTCACGATGCTCACTCCGATTTCTGCGTGGGGCCGGGATTGTGTTGTGTGCGAGTGTCGAAACCCGCAGGTGGGTTGGTGAGCGGTGTATCGGAGTCGCCGCGGACATCGCTCAAGCGTTTGCACGACAGCCCCGCCCGCGGCGTTATTGGACGACCACAACCGCGTTTTCGCAGGCTAGAACGCGGTTTGCCAACCGCCGATAAGAGCCGAACCACCGTCGGCCACATGCCCAGCGCGGTCATGCGAGGCGTGCGAGGTAGATCGTGCACACGCCGAATGTCAGCGCGTGCAGTGTCGGGCGAGGGAAGCCCGCAGCCTCGATGAGCGATGCAAACGTCTCCGGGTTCGGGAAGTTCTCAACCGAGCGCGGCAGGTAGCGATACGCCCCTGAGCGATCTTGCGCGATGATCGTCGCGGTCACCGGCATGATTCGGCCGGTGTACAGGCGGTTCAGCGATCGAATCAAGCGATTGCGAGGCTCGCTGAATTCCAGCACGCACAACCTTCCGCCTGAACGCAGCACCCGACGGAACTCACGCAATGCCTTGGACGGATCAGCCACATTGCGAATTCCCCACGCGATGGAGACGACATCAAATGATCCATCCGCGAAAGGCAGGTTCATCGCATCCCCTTGAACGTACTCGGGGATCAGCAAACATGGGGGGGCGTTGAGCCCGCCGGCCGAGTCTGCGACTGAATGAGCCTTCTGCCGTGCGATGTCGAGCATCTCAGAGGTGAAATCCAAGCCCGTCACCGAGCGGGGGTTCGCCCGGGCGAATGCCATGGTCAGATCGCCCGTGCCGCAGGCGCAATCCAGCACTTCGTCGGTCGGTTGGATTCCGCAAAGCTCGACGGCGATGCGCCGCCACGCTTGATCACGGCCGAAGGAATGCAGACGATTGTTCAAGTCATATCGCCGTGCGATCGCGGCGAACATCCTGTGCACACGCTCGGCCTTGTCGGGCGCGGCGTGGGGGTTGTTCCGCAGGTCGGTTGCAGCCCATGCGGTTGCGGAAGAAGATGTTGTCGCGTCTGTTTGCGTCATGCGTCGGCGATCAGGACGCTGGATGATAGTGTCTGAATGGCGATCGCCAGCCAGTTCCGCTTTCGGAGATTGTTTGAAATGCGATGCACAATGGTCTCAATGTTTTTTGCCATGGCGCTGCTCACCATCGCCGGCTGCAAGACGAATCCTTCCACTGGCCGCAGCCAGTTCATCATCGTCAGCCCGGAATCCACAGCGCAAATGGGGATTGAGGCGAAGCCGCAAATGATCGCGGAGTACGGCGGCGAGGTGAAATCGAAGGAGCTGCGCGACTATGTCAACACCGTCGGGCATCGCCTCTCCAAGCATGTTGAGAAGGAATTCGCAGACGTACCCTGGGAATTCATCACGCTGGATTCCGATGTCATCAACGCGTTCGCCCTTCCCGGCGGCAAGGTGTTCATGAGCCGCGGACTGATGGAACATCTCACCAATGAGGCTGCTCTTGCGGGCGTGCTTGGACATGAGATCGGCCACGTCACCGGGCGCCACATCGATGAGCGCATCAGCCAGTCCACTGTCGTGCAGGGCGTCGTGACCGCAGGCGGCGCGGTGGCGGGCGGACAAGGCGGCTGGGCCCAGATCATTCCAACGGTCATTGGAGGAGCGGGACAGGGATACCTCTTGAAATTCAATCGCGACCAGGAAAGCGAAGCAGACCGGCAAGGCTTGAAATACATGACACGGGCGTTCTACGACCCCATGGGCATGGCCGATGTCATGCATGTGCTGATCGAGGCGAGCAAGGACAATAGCCAGTGGGAGATCCTGTCAACGCATCCGGATCCGGAGAAGCGGCTGGCAGCGGTGCTGGAGCTGATCAAGACCGAGTATGCGTTCACCCAGGGCAACCCCGATTACAAGAAATACAGAAACCGATTCGATCGCGACGCCCTGCCCTATCTGAAGCCCAAATCCGCGCAAGCGAGCATGGGCATGTTGGGCCGGCCGGAGACGTGGTGTGCTCATTGTCGAGCCGCTGCCGCCGTGCAAATGGTCCCTGCAGAACCTTCGTTGGTGGCGACAGTCGGCCCCCATTGAAACGATGAGATTGGCTTTTCTCCCCTAAATAGGCGATTTCTGCGGGCTCCGAGGGCGACTTGCCGACAATCCATTGGTTTTGCCGGTAACATGTTATCGCCTACTATCCGCATTTGACGCCACGCATGCCGCGGGGATTGCCCCGAAGGCAACAGCACTGGCTGCGGAGGATCTGGAGAATCGGGTTCATGATCATCGACGTTCGGACATTCGTGTGGTCGAATCTCGACCAATTGGGTCGGGAAGTCGCCGGGTGCCTGCGCAAGCGCGCCGCTGAACGTTTTGAACAGTACGAGGGCGTCACCGGCCAGCACGACCGTGCGATGACCTGCGTCGATGCATCACTGGTTTTTGGATTCCGATCAGAGCGACTCGGGGCCCGGGTCCCCAACGAGCTCATCGCCAGTTTCGTGGCAGCCGACTCGCGCAGGCGCATGGGCGTGGGCGGCATCGATCCCATGAGCCACGATGCGCTCGCCCAGGTGAATCAGTGTGCAGATCTTGGCTTGGTGGGTGTGACCGTCTCACCCGCCTGCCAGGGCTTTCATCCCGCGCACTCGACCGCCATGCGGGTGTATGAGCGATGTGCGGAACTGAACCTTCCGGTGTTCGTGACGATGATCGAACCGCTGACCGCCAGCGCGACGCTCGAATTCGGCAGGGCCGTGCATTGGGATGAAGTCGCACAATCGTTCCCTGAACTTCCCATCGTCTTCGGCGGCTTCGGTTTCCCGTGGATTGATGAAACGCTGATGATGCTCGGCAAGCACACCCGGCTGTTCGCAGACATCTCCGGCGTCGCAACAAGGCCATGGCAGTTGTACAACGCGCTGTTGAACGCTGCGGGCATGGGCGTGATGGACAAGCTGCTGTTCGGATCGGGCTTCCCGTTCGATACGCCCGAGAGTGCGATCGAGAACATGTACAGCATCAATGCCCACAGCCAGGGCACGCAGTTGCCGTCAGTCCCCCGTTCGCAGATCCGCGGCATCATCGAGCGTGACGCGCTGGCGTGCCTCGGCATTGACGTTGAGGTCGTCGCCGATCGTGTCGCCGCAGAGGTCGAGCTGCTGCCAGCGCCAATGGGCGGCAAGTCGCCTGCGGACCGCCTCGCCCAGTCCTGACGAGTCAGGCTGGTCACCCAGACTGGACAAACCGTTGAACATCGGGCACGCTGTCGCCATGTCGATTGATTCGCATGAGCATGGACGCCTGAGGAATCTCTTGGTACTGGCGTTGTCGTTGGTTGCGGCGGTTGCCGGGGGCGGTTGCGATTTCGGCGGCGGCTCGGCGGGGAAGCTTCGTTCATCGTCGCTGCGAAATGAAGGCGTCACTCTGCCGAGCAACTACCAGGTTGCTGTGTTCTCAAACGACAAGATTGCGGGGACGTCCATCCTGCTTTCTGACGTGCCCATTGAAATGCTTCTGAAGGGCGATGTGCAGAATGGCCAGATCATGCACATCGAATTGCTGTGGGTTCCCAAGGCCGGTGACACGCCTATGGACCCTTCGGCGACCAACGCGAGCATTCGGCACATCATCATCAGCAACGGCCATGTGGGCATCTACGGCGGAGCTGGATTCGCGCTGCCCAGCGAGAACCCGGCGAATCGAGAAACCATCACGTTCACGCTTCGAGACGCCTCGCTCGCGCTTCAGGAGTCAACCCCTGGGTTTGTGGACCTGCTCACACCCTCTCAAATGACGGGAACATTCAACGTGGTTCGCGATGACAAGAAGGCCCGGCAACTGTATTTCGCCGCGTGCCAATTGGCGACCAAT